>NZ_JBZAYE010000431.1:0-6347 GCF_058244205.1 Variovorax sp. 20P10.2.4 | reverse complement strand
GTCCAGCAAGGCCCGGCGCAGGTCGCCATGGCGGTAGGTGGAGCGCGAGGGCGGCGCGGATTCGGCGGCGATGGCGGCGTTGCGGACCATTTCCTTCTTTCTCGGACTACGATTTTTCGATGTGGACAGTGTCCATTATCTTTGCTATTCTTTGTGGACGGTGTACACAAAGTAGTGCCATCGTATTCGCCCCGGGCTCTGCTGCCCAGCGGCGCCCCCGGAATAACCGCTCTTGCAAAGAGGAATTGCCATGAAAGTCCAGTCCTATCTCTCGTTCGAAGGCCGCTGCGACGAGGCCATCGCGTTCTACGGGAAGGCGCTCGGCGCCGAAGTCGTGCAGCTCATGCGCTACAGCGACGCCCCCGCCGACATGCCGCCCGACGCGGACGGCTGCGCCGGCGCCATGCCCGGTCCCGACAAGGTCATGCATGCGGTGCTGCGCATCGGCGAGACCGAGCTCATGGCCTCCGACGGCCGCTGCTCGGGCCAGGCCGAGTTCAAGGGAATCATGCTGGCGATCACCGCGCCCACCGAGGCCGATGCGCGCAAGTGGTTCGACGCGCTGGCCGACGGCGGCCAGGTGATGCAGCCGCTGATCCCCACCTTCTTCTCGCCGGGCTTCGGCATGGTCGGCGACCGCTTCGGCGTGGGCTGGATGGTGGTGGTCGGCGACTGAAGCCGCGCCGCGCGAAGCCCCCTTTTCCCCTTTTCCCCTTTTCCCCTTTTCCATTCGTCGTTCCAGAGCGCTCCATGTTCAAGAAAATCGCCCTCCTCCTCGTCGTGCTGATCGCCGGCGTCCTGCTGTTCGCGGCCACCCGCCCCGACAGCTTCCGCGTCGAGCGCAGCGCGCGCATCCAGGCACCGCCCGCACGGATCGCGCCGCTGGTCGCCGACTTCCACCGCTGGAGCGAATGGTCGCCCTACGAGAAGCTCGATCCGGCCATGAAGCGCAGCTTCGGCGGCGCCGCCAGCGGCCCGGGCGCGACCTATGCCTGGGAGGGCGACGACAAGGCCGGCGCCGGCCGCATGGAGATCCTCGAGGCCTCGCCCACGAAGGTCTCGATCAAGCTCGACTTCCTCCAGCCCTTCGAGGCCCGCAACACCGCCGACTTCAGCTTCCAGCCGCAGGGCGACGCGACCCAGGTCACCTGGGCCATGCACGGCCCGGCGCCCTACGTCTCCAAGCTCATGGGCCTGTTCTTCGACATGGACACCCTGATCGGCAAGGACTTCGAAGCCGGCCTCGCCAACCTCAAGACCGCGGCCGAGAAGCCGGCGGGATCCTGAGCCTGTCCCCCTCCGTTATCCCATCCACCCACTCACTGAAGGAACTCTCATGTCGCTCCTCAATGCCTATCTCACCTTCGACGGCAACGCGGCCGAGGCCATGCGCTTCTACGAGAAGACGCTCGGCGGAAAAATGGAAATGCTCATGACCGTGGGCGAAAGCCCCGAAGCCGCCAACATGCCGCCCGAGGCCGCCAGCCGCCTGATGCACGCCAGCCTCGTGGTCGGAGACAGCATGCTCATGGCCTCCGACAGCATGCCGGGCATGCCGTACGAGGGCATGAAGGGCTTCGGCGTCGCGCTCAACTACCCGACGGTCGCCGAGGCGAAGCGCGTGTTCGACGCCCTCGCCGACGGCGGCCAGGTCGGCATGCCGTTCGAGAAGACCTTCTGGGTCGAGGGCTTCGGCATGGTGACCGACCGCTACGGCACGCCCTGGCTGATCAACGGCGGCGCCTCCCTGGTCTGACGAAGAACGCCACAACCATCCGCCGGGCGGCGCGCCGCCCGGCCCCTGAGGAATCCTTTCCATGACCGAATCCCTCGACAACCGCAAGCGCTGGCTCGCCCTGATGGTGCTGTGCCTGGGCGTGCTGATGATCGTGCTCGACACCACCATCGTGAACGTCGCGCTGCCCTCGATCCGCACCGACCTCGGCTTCACCGAGACCTCGCTGGTGTGGGTCGTCAACGCCTACATGCTGACCTTCGGCGGCTTCCTGCTGCTGGGCGGGCGGCTCGGCGACCTCTACGGCCACCGCCGCGTCTTCCTCGCCGGGCTGGTGCTGTTCACGCTGGCCTCGCTGGCCTGCGGCATCTCGACCACGCAGGGCCTCCTGATCGCCGCGCGCGCGGTGCAGGGCCTGGGCGGCGCGATCGTGTCGGCCGTCTCGCTGTCGCTGATCATGAACCTCTTCACCGAGCCGGCCGACCGCGCCAAGGCGATGGGCGTGTACGGCTTCGTCTGCGCCGGCGGCGGCAGCATCGGCGTGCTGCTCGGCGGCCTGCTGACCAGCTCGCTGAGCTGGCACTGGATCTTCCTGGTCAACCTGCCGATCGGCGTGGCCGTGTATGCGCTGTGCATCGCGCTCTTGCCGAGCGCGCGCGGCCAGGCCCATGGCGAGAAGCTCGACGTGGCCGGCGCGGTCACGGTCACGCTCTCGCTGATGCTCGCGGTCTACGGCGTGGTCAACGGGAACGAGGCCGGCTGGCGCTCGGCGCAGACGCTGGGCCTGCTCGGCACCGCGGTCGCGCTGCTCGCGATCTTCATCGCCATCGAGGCCAGGGTGAAGCATCCGCTGATGCCGCTGGGCCTGTTCCGGCTGCGCAGCGTCTCGGTCTCGAACGTGGTGGGCGTGCTGTGGGCCGCGGCGATGTTCGCCTGGTTCTTCATCTCGGCGCTCTACATGCAGCTGGTGCTCGAATACACGCCGATGCAGATCGGCCTGGCCTTCCTGCCGGCCAACGTCATCATGGCCGTGTTCTCGCTGGGGCTGTCGGCAAAGATCGTGATGCGCTTCGGCATCCGCCGTCCGCTCGCGGCGGGCCTGTGGCTCGCGGCCATCGGGCTGGCGCTGTTCGCGCGCGCGCCGGTCGACGGCCGCTTCGCGATCGACGTGCTGCCCGGCATGCTGCTGCTGGGCCTGGGCGCCGGCATGGCCTTCAACCCGCTGCTGCTGGCCGCGATGAGCGAGGTGAGCCCGAGTGAATCGGGCCTGGCCTCGGGCGTGGTCAACACCGCCTTCATGATGGGCGGCGCGCTGGGCCTCGCGGTGCTCGCGAGCATCGCGGCCGCGCAGACCGGCTCGATGCTCGCGGCCGGCGCGAGCACGCCGCTCGCGCTCACCGGCGGCTACCAGATGGCATTTCTCGTCGGCGCCGTGTTCGCGGCGGTGGCGGGTTTGTTGGGCGCCCTGCTGCTTCGCTCCGCCATGCCGGGGCAGATGCACGACAACGAGGAGGCGGCGGGCCCCGGGAGCGCGGCGAATGGCGCGGCAACGTCCTGACGGGCTGCTGCTGGGCCGGCCGCCGTTTCTGTTTCTCTTTCCCTTCTTTTCAAGGAGTGTTCCCATGGCTCGCTATGTCGACGGTTTCATCGTGCCGATTCCCGCCAAGAACGTGGAGGCCTACCGCAAGGTGGCGCGCAAGGCCGGCAAGGTCTGGATGGAGTACGGCGCGCTCGAATACGTGGAGTGCGTCGCGGACGACGTCAAGCCCGGCAAGCTGACCTCGTTCCCGCAGAGCGTGAAGCTCAAGGCCGACGAGGTGGTCGCGTTCTCGTGGATCGTCTACAAGTCGCGCAAGCACCGCGACACGGTCAACGCCAAGGTGATGGCCGACCCGCGCATCGCGGCGATGGACCCGAAGACCATGCCCTTCGACGCCAAGCGCATGATCTTCGGCGGCTTCAAGTCGATCGTCGAATTCTGAGCGCCGCGGCGGCGGGATTCAGGCCGCCACGAAGCCGTCGTAGACGAGCTTGAGCCCCGTCAGCAGCATGCCCAGGTAGACGAAGCGATAGAACCAGGTGGCGTCGATGCGCCGCGCGATGCGGATGCCGACCCACACGCCCAGCGGCGCGAAGGGCATCAGCGCCAGCGAGGTGGCCAGCGTGCGCAGGTCGATCAGGCCCAGCCATGCGTAGGGGATCCACTTGCTGAGGTTCACCACGAAGAAGAAGTAGGCCATGGTGGCCGTGAACACCACCGGCGACAGCCGCAGCGGGATCACGTAGGCATTGATCGGCGGCCCGCCCGCATGCGCGATGAAGCTCGTGAATCCCGACACCGCGGTCAGCGCGGCGCCGATGCCGCGCGAGGGCAGCGGATCGTCGGGCTTGGGCGGGAACAGCAGGCGCTGCGCCAGGAAGAGCAGCGTGAACACGCCCACGATGCCCGCCACCGTGTGCGCCGACAGCGCACGGAACAGCAGCGTGCCGATCACCGTGCCCAGCAGGCCGAAGGGGATCAGGAACTTCAGCAGCGAGCGGTCGAAGTCGCGCCGGAAGGCCGCGAGCCCCAGCAGGTCCATCAACAGCAGCAACGGCATCAGGATCGCCGCGGCCTGCGGCACCGTGACCGCCAGCGCCATCAGCGGCACCGCGAGCGAGCCGAAGCCCGCGCCGAAGCCGCTCTTGCTGATGCCGAGCAGCAGCACGGCGGGGATGGCGACCGCGTAGAAGTGCGGGTCGGTGATGAGGGGGAAGACCATGGGCAGGGACGGCGCGCGAAAAAAAGCCCGTCGTCGCGGCGGGCCCCGGCGAGCGTAGCAGGAAGGCGCGCGGGCCGCTGCGGCCCGATCGGGCTTGGCTCAGCGCTCGAGCGCGCCGCCCGCGAGCCAGCGCGCGCCGCGCTGGTACAGCGCCTCGACCGCCGGCCCCTTGAGCATCGGCATGTCGAGCTTCACCGTGTAGCCGATGCGCTGCTGGATGTAGGCCAGGTGGCGATAGCCCTCGGGCAGCTCGGCGAGCTTCGCGGCATCGAGCGTCACGGTGGCGGCCGGGTCGATCGGGTCGATGCGGTCCTTCTCGTAGATCGGCTGGCGGTGCAGCAGCTTCCACTGCCCCTCGTGCAGCACCACGAAGTCGTAGAAGCGGCCGGTGCACACCACGTCGCAGGGCACGCCCTCGACCAGGCCGCGCTGCGAGATCGTCATCTTGGTCTGCACGATGGCGCGCTCGCCCGCCAGCTCGATCGCCGAGCCGCCGAGGAAGTGCAGGATGCTCACGCCCTTGGCCCAGCCCTCCTGCGTGACGCGGATGAACTCGGCGAACGGCCCCTGGAACCAGGTCGCCATCATCACGCCCTCGGGATGCCACACGGTGGCGAAGCGCTCCCAGTCGCCGGCATCGCGCCAGACGGCCCAGCGTTCGATCATGCGGCGGATCAGCAGCTCCTGCTGCAGCGTGTCGTTCATTCCTCTGTCTCCTGGTTCCGGTGTGTGTCGTCGTCGGTGTTCAGGCCGGCTGTGCCGCGGCCTGCGGTGCGGATCGCGCCGGCGCCGCCGCCAGCGGGTTCAGCACGAAGTCGAAATCGAGCCGCCAGCGGCCGTCGGCCTGCCGCGTCCAGGGCGCCACCAGCGATTCGCGCACCGCGAACACCGCATCGGAATCGAGCCACTGGTCGCCCTCGCGGAACACGTGGGTGATGAGCCGCTCGTAGCCCGGCGCCTGGATCATGAAGTGCAGGTGCGCGGGCCGCCACGGATGGCGCCTGGTGGCATCGAGCAGCTGGCCCACCGGGCCGTCGGTCGGGATCGGGTAGGCCTCAGCCAGCACGCTGCGGAAATGCAGCGCGCCGTCGGGCCCGGTGTGCAGGCGGCCGCGGTTCTCGGCATGGCCGAGCTCGGGATGCTGCACGTCGTAGTGCCCGCCCGCGTCGGCCTGCCACACGTCGACCACGGCACCGGCCACTGGCGTGCCGTCGAGGCCGCGCACCGTCACGCTGACGTCGCAGGGCTCGCCGGCCGCGCCGTTGGCCACGTCGTCGCCATGCGCGTACTCGGGCGCGCCCTCGACATAGAAGGGCCCGAACACCGTCGCCTCGGTGCAGCCCGCGGGCTTGTCGTTGTTCATCGCGATCGTGAGCATCGACAGCCCCAGCACGTCCGACAGCAGGATGAATTCCTGGCGCGTGTCGTCGCACATCTGGCCCGTGGCCGTCAGGTAGTCGATGCCCTGCTTCCACTCCGCCTCGGTCAGCTTCACCTCGCGCGCGAAGGCGTGCAGGTGCTGCACCAGGCTGGTCACGATCTCGTGCAGCCGCGGGTTCGGGGTGTCGGCGAAGCGCGCGAGCACGGCCTGGGTGATGTTGTCCTGGTTGAGATTGCGCACGGCGGCTGTCTCCATTCGTTCGAGGGGTTCGCCCGACTCTAGGCGGCGGACCGGCGGGCGCAAAGCACCTCGGCGCAAATGATTTTTCCGCCCAGCGGAACGGTCGACCCACCCCCTGGGACAAAATCGCCCAGCCCGAAAAAGACGCTCGCCGGAGACACGCCCCATGGACCGCTGGACCGAAATCGCCCTGCTCGTGCAGATTGCCGACGCCGGCAGCCTGAGCCGC
>NZ_JBZAYE010000430.1:0-6376 GCF_058244205.1 Variovorax sp. 20P10.2.4 | reverse complement strand
AAGGCGCCCGCGTTGATCGCCAGCACCGTGTGCGTGACGCGCTCGGTGGCCGGCAGCAGGCGGCTGCGGTCCTCGACCACGAAGTCCCACAGCGTGAGCACGATCTCGACGCCGAACACCGCGAGCAGCACCCAGGCCCAGGCACCATGCCAGGCCCAGGACGAGAGGCCGATGAACAGCAGGCAGTAGATCGACGAGCGCGTGGCGTGGATCGCGAGCTCGCGCCCGGCCGAGGCGCGCCGCGGCAGGGCCTCGGTGCCCTCGTGGTGGTAGAGCGTGTCGAAGGCGCCGAGCGCGCCCTGGGCCGCCATCAGCTGCAGCGCCAGCAGGTGCGTGTCGATCATGCGGGGGCGGACACTTCCTCGAACACGCCGACCTGGGTGAAGGTGGTGCCCATCAGCGGGTGGCGGATCTCGATGCGGATGTTGAAGCGCTCGGGCGTCTCGTTGTGGTGCCAGAGGAAGGTCTTGCCCGGCGTGAGCAGGCCCGGCAGCGGGAGGCGCCAGCCGAACAGGTCCCAGAAGTAGCCGTCGCTCTGGAAATGCAGGCTGCCGTTCTCCACGCTGAGCACCAGCTTCATGCCCAGGCCCATGCCGACGTACTCGAGCACCTCGCCGCGTTCGCTCTCGCGCATGAAGCTGGTGAACTGGATCGGCCGGCGCCCGTGCAGCCGGTAGATGCGCTGCTTGTAGATCGCGGGGTCGCCGGGCTTCGCGTAGACCTGGATCTCGACCGGGAAGTCGGCGTCGCTGTAGGGGATCAGCGCGCCCTGGATCAGCGGCTGCGTGAGATGGCCCAGCAGCCGGCCGAAGCGCGAGCAGCGCAGCTCGCTGAGCCGGCCGCGGTAGTGCAGCGCCTTGCCGGGCGAGGGGTTCTTGTCGAAGCGGCGGCGGATGTCGGCATGCAGGCCCTGCCAGGCGGCGCCGAGGATCTTCTTGAAGAGCTCGCCCTCGGAGGGCCCGGGCGCGGACCCGGCCTCCTGCGAAACGCGCGCCGCATGTGTATCGACCATGCGGCGATTCTGCCTCGCCGGCCCTGGCCCGACCCCGCGGCGGCGCCCGGTTTTCGCGCCATGGGACAATCGCCGCCTCGCTCTCCGAACGGCCCCTCGCGGCCACCTTCTTGGAACGGGCCCGTCCGGCCCTCAAGCATCATGCGCGCCTTCACGCTCTCCGATTTCGATTTCGCCCTGCCGCCCGAGCTGGTGGCGCAACACCCGGCCACCGAACGCACCGCCTCCCGCCTGCTCGACGGCACCGGCCCCGCACCGGCCGACCGCATCTTCCGCGACCTGCCCTCGCTGCTGCGCGAAGGCGACCTGCTGGTCTTCAACGACACCCGCGTCGTCAAGGCGCGCCTGTTCGGCGAGAAGCCGACCGGCGGCAAGCTCGAGCTGCTGGTCGAGCGCGTGCTGCAGGGGCAGGAGGTGGTGGCCCACATGAAGGTCAGCAAGAAGCCGCCCGTGGGCACCACGCTGCAGATGGTCGGCGGCTTCCGCGCCACCCTGCTCGGCCGCTGGCCCGAGGAGGACGGCGCCCTGTTCCGCTTCGCCTTCGAGAGCGACAGCGGCGAGAACCCCTACCTGCTGATGGAGCGCTGCGGCCACGTGCCGCTGCCGCCCTACATCACGCACGACGACTCGGCCGAGGACGAGCGCCGCTACCAGACCGTGTTCGCGCGCGTGCCCGGCGCCGTGGCCGCGCCCACCGCCGCACTGCACTTCGACGAGGGCCTGCTGGCCGCGCTCGAGGCGCGCGGCGTGCAGCGCGCCAACGTCACGCTGCACGTGGGCGCCGGCACCTTCCAGCCGGTGAAGACCGAGAACATCGCCGAGCACACCATGCACGCCGAGCGCTACGAGGTGCCCGAGGCCACGCAGCGCGCCATCGCCGAATGCAAGGCGCGCGGCGGCCGCGTCGTGGCCGTGGGCACGACCACCGTGCGCACCCTCGAGTCGTGGGCCAGGAGCGGCGAGGCCGCGGGCGACACCCGCATCTTCATCACGCCGGGCTTCGCCTTCGCGCACGTCGACCTGCTGATCACCAACTTCCACCTGCCCAAGAGCACGCTGATGATGCTGGTCTCGGCCCTCGCGGGCTACGAGCGCGTGATGGCGCTGTATGCGCACGCCATCGCGCAGCGCTACCGCTTCTTCAGCTATGGCGATGCGATGCTGTTGGAACGGACTACTTCCGGCCACAAACGGTCAGAATAGATTGAATCCTTGGTCGCGCCTTTGTCGGGCAGCTCAGAATAGTTCTGGAGAATGAAATGCTCACTCGCCTAAAAGTTTCCGGGTTTAAGAACTTACGTGATATCGACGTTCAATTTGGGCTATTCACCTGTATCGCAGGCGCAAACGGCGTGGGGAAGTCGAATCTCTTTGATGCCATCACCTTCTTGAGCGACTTGGCATCGATGCCGATCATCAAGGCCTGCAGCAATGTTCGAGGGACACATGGACGAGCATCGGACTTCGCCTCGCTCTTTTTTAGAGAGAAGGGATCTGATGCGCTGCGCATGGAGTTTCTTGCCGAACTGATCATTCCCAACGAAGTTGTCGATGACTTTGATCGGAAAGCCAGACCCACTGCAACCTTGGTGGAGTACACGCTGGTTCTCCGGCTGAACTCAGACGCAGTCTCGGGGCCATCAAAGGATCCGGTCTATATCGAGAAAGAAGAGCTTCGCGCAAAGCCATCGAGCGACGCCCAAAAGTTTCTTCAATTTGAAGGAGGGACGGAGCTCGCGAAAAACAAGAAAATCGTCTTCGGACCAGGTCCGCGGACATCTCCATTCATCGAAACCGACAACACCGGGCCTGACACGGCAATTCTCCTGAGAGGCGATGGAGGCGGAAGAGGCAACCCCCAGCGAATCTTCGCGCAAAAGAGCCCCCAAACCGTGCTGTCTGGTGTCAACCTCTCATCCCATCCCACAGCGCTTGCAGTTCGAAGAGAGATGCAATCGTGGCGGATGTTGCAGTTGGAGCCGACAGCTCTTCGGGCGCCCGATGACATTTTTGGAGACTCGTCGTTGTCTCCTACTGGCGAGCATCTCCCGAACACCCTATTTCGACTCGGGCGCTATGGAGATATCGCAAATCGACTCGCTGACCTGATTCCCGGTGTCGAATCTCTAGATGTCGATACCGATCAGACGCGCCAACAACGTACGCTCTCGGTGACCATGAGCGACAAACGGCCATATTCCGCAAGTTCGCTGTCGGACGGCACGCTGCGGTTTCTGGCACTTGCAGTGCTATCGAATGATCCGGATGCGAGTGGTCTTGTTTGCCTGGAAGAACCAGAAAATGGTATTCACCCCCAGCGAATTCCGGAGATGCTCAAGTTAGTTCGTGAACTGTCGGATGCAGATCTTTCCCCGGCCGAGCTTGCGAGTCAACTCAATCTCCGACAGGTGATCATCAACACGCACTCTCCGCTTGTTGTAGCCGAGCTTCTTGACGATGAACTTCTTTTTGCCGAAACGGTTCGCCTGAAAGCTCAATCGTTCGCCAACTTCAAGCCTATCAATGGGACGTGGAGAACGAAGTCCTCGACGACGCAGCAGCCCTCAAGCATCATTACCCGGGGAGAGTTGCATGCCTACTTGTCTGGAAACCGCCTTCCGCCAAAACCGAAGGGGACCAACAAGCTGGTGCGGGATCATCTTCCCGAAACCATCGACCTCTTTCAAGGATCCTGAAGCGTGGCATGCCTGCAATGAGAACACTTACTGCAACATTGGTCACCGATGGCACCTCTGATCGAACGCTTCTTCCCGTAGTGCAGTTCTTGCTCGACGAATGGAGCCCGATTCCTCATCGCATTCTGTTTGCCGAAGGCTTGCATCGCGGTCCGTTGACTGCGCGGCTTCCCCGCGTTCTGCAACTTTATCCTTGCGATCTGTTGTTCATTCATCGAGATGCGGAAGCGGCTCCTCCTGCGACAAGACAGCAAGAAATCGAACAAGCCGCAAAGCAGGTGCGAATCCCCACATCGCACATCTGTCTGATACCGGTCCGCATGACAGAAAGTTGGTTGCTGCTTGACTCAAAAGCCATTCGAGCGGCTGCGGGCAACCCGGATGGAAATTCTCCGCTGCAGTTGCCTCCTCCCAAGTCCATCGAGAAATTGACAGACCCCAAGGCCAAACTCTTCGAAGCGCTGGTTTCAGCATCGGATCGAACAGGGAGACGCAAACGACAGTTCAAACCCGAGGCAGCAAGACATCGTGTGGCGGAGCTGATGGACTTATCCAGCCTCCGCCTTGTCCCATCGTTCGCGCACGCCGAAGCGCAGGTCAAACAGTTTTTTGAAATTTATGGAAAACGGGCTTAAGTTCCAGGTACTGCGTCAAGAGGGCCACGCGCGCCGCGCCACGCTCACGCTCAACCACGGCGTGGTGCAGACGCCGATCTTCATGCCCGTGGGCACCTACGGCACCGTCAAGGGCGTGATGCCGCGCAGCCTCGAGGAGATGGGCGCGCAGATCATCCTGGGCAACACCTTCCACCTGTGGATGCGCCCGGGCCTGGACGTGATGCAGAGCTTCGGCGGGCTGCACCAGTTCGAGAAGTGGAACAAGCCGATCCTCACCGACTCGGGCGGCTTCCAGGTCTGGTCGCTGGGCGCGATGCGCAAGATCAGCGAGGAGGGCGTGAAGTTCGCGTCGCCGGTCAACGGCGACAAGCTGTTCCTCACGCCCGAGGTCTCGATGCAGATCCAGACCATCCTCAACAGCGACATCGTGATGCAGTTCGACGAGTGCACGCCCTACGACACCAAGGGCCACATCACGACCGAGGCCGAGGCACGCATCTCGATGGAGCTGAGCCTGCGCTGGGCCAAGCGCTGCCAGGCCGAGTTCGAGCGGTTGCAGAACCCGAACGCGCTGTTCGGCATCGTGCAGGGTGGCATGTTCGAGAACCTGCGCGAGGAATCGCTGGCGGCGCTGGTCGAGCTGGACTTCCCCGGCTACGCCATCGGCGGCGTGAGCGTGGGCGAGCCCAAGGAGGAGATGCTGCACATCATGGGCCACACGCCGCACCGGCTGCCGGCGAACAAGCCGCGCTACCTGATGGGCGTGGGCACGCCCGAGGACCTGGTGCAGGGCGTGGCCGACGGCGTCGACATGTTCGACTGCGTGATGCCCACGCGCAATGCGCGCAACGGCACGCTGTTCACGCGCTTCGGCGACCTCAAGATGCGCAACGCGCGCCACAAGAGCGACCCGCAGCCCATCGATCCGAGCTGCACCTGCCACGCCTGCGCGGGCAGCTCGGGCGTGAGCTGGAACGACGGCGGGCGCGAGGGCTTCAGCCGCGCCTACCTGCATCACCTCGACCGCTGCGGCGAGATGCTCGGGCCGATGCTCACGACCATCCACAACCTGCACTACTACCTGAATCTGATGCGCGAGATCCGCGAGGCGCTCGACGCGGGAACGTTCACGGCATTCCGGGCGCGCTTCAAGTCGGAGCGCGCACGGGGCGTCTGAGACGCGACGGGCGTTCCGCGCTAACCTCGCGGGCTTCCAGGCTGTCGTCTTCCACGCCCATGAGCACCGCACCCTCGCCCTACACCGCGCGCTATCCCTCGCTCGCCGAGCGCACCGTCTTCATCTCGGGCGGCGCGAGCGGCATCGGCGAAGCGCTGGTGCGGGCCTTCCATGCGCAGGGCGCGAAGGTCGGCTTCTGCGACCTCGACGCCGCCGCGGGCCAGGCGCTCGCGGGCCAGCTGCGCGGCGAGCATCCCGCGCTGTTCCTGCCCTGCGACGTGACCGACACGGCCGCGCTGGGCGCCACCATCGAGTCGGTGCGCTCGCACTTCGGGCCGGTGGGCGTGCTGCTCAACAACGCGGCCAACGACCGCCGCCACGAGATGGCCGACGTCACGGACGAGGACTTCGACCGGCTGGTGGCCGTGAACCTCAAGCACCAGTTCTTCGCCGCGCAGGCGGTGGCGCCCGACATGCGCGCGCTGGGCGGCGGCTCGATCGTCAACTTCGGCTCGGTCAGCTGGATGATGAAGGGCCGCGGCTATCCGGTCTACCAGGCCTGCAAGGCCGCGGTGCGCGGCCTCACGCGCTCGCTGGCGCGCGACCTGGGCAAGCAGAACATCCGCGTCAACACGATCGTGCCGGGCTGGGTGATGACCGAGCGGCAGCTGCGGCTGTGGGTCAAGCCCGAGTCGGGCGCGGAGATCGACGCCGCTCAGTGCCTGCCGGGCCGCGTGATGGGCGAGGACATCGCGGCGATGGCGCTGTTCCTGGGTGCCGACGATTCGCGCATGTGCACGGCGCAGGACTACGTGGTGGACGCGGGCTGGACCTGAGCGCCAGCGCGCACCGCCAAAAGAAAAAGCCCGGCACT
>NZ_JBZAYE010000043.1:0-24564 GCF_058244205.1 Variovorax sp. 20P10.2.4 | reverse complement strand
ATCGCGCTGTGGGCGCTGCTGTCGTGGCTCGACGTCGTGAACTCCGCGCTGCTGGTCTCGCCGCAGAAGGTGCTCGCGACCGCCGCCGACCAGATCGTCAGCGGCCGCCTGTGGCGCGCGCTCAGTGCCAGCCTCGCGCGCGAGGCCACGGGCTTCCTGATCGGCACCGCCTCGGGCCTGGTGCTCGGCGCGCTGCTGGGCCTGTGGCCGCTGTTCAACCGCATCGTCGGCCCGAGCTTCAACACCTTCAAGCAGATCTCGCTGTTCGCGTGGATTCCGCTGATCTCGGTCTGGTTCGGCCTCGGCGACGTGGCCAAGGTGGTGTTCCTCTCGCTGGCCGCGCTGGTGCCGGTGGTGGTCAACACCTGCGACGGCATCCGCACCGTGCCGCCCGCGCTGCTCGAGGTGGCGCGCGTCTACGGCTTCACGCGCTGGCAGACGCTCGCGCAGGTGGTGCTGCCGGCCGCGCTGCCCGCCATCTTCACGGGCGTGTACCTCGCGCTCATCTATTCCTGGCTCGCGACCATCGGCGCCGAATACCTGCTGGTGGCCGGCAAGGGCATCGGCAACACGCTGATCGAGGGCAGCGAGCATTTCCAGATGGACCTGGTGATCTTCGGCATGTTCGTGATCGGCCTCGTCGGCTGGCTGATGAATGCCTCGGCGCGCGCGCTCGAACGCCGGCTGGCGCGCTGGACCGGCCGGGCCTGACACCTCTTCTTCTCCGCACCATGAGCACCTCCACCGCATCGAACGAACTCGACATCCGCGGCCTCGGCAAGCGCTACGCGCAGGCGCAGGCGCGCGGCGGCGAACTGCAGGTGCTCGAGAACATCGACCTGCACGTGCCGCCGGGCAGCTTCACCAGCATCGTGGGTGCGAGCGGCTGCGGCAAGTCGACGCTGCTGCGGCTGGTCCTCGGGCTCGACGACCAGTACGAGGGAAAGATCCTGCTCGGCGGCCAGCCGATCGCGGGCACCGGCCGCGAGCGCGGCATCGTGTTCCAGGACCACCGGCTGTTCCCGTGGCTCACGGTCGAGCAGAACATCGCGGTGGGCCTGCGCAACGCGCCGCTCGGCGCGAAGCAGAAGGCCGAGCTGGTGGCCGAGCACGTGGCGCTGGTCGGCCTTGGCGGGTTCGAGAAATCGTGGCCGCACCAGATCTCGGGCGGCATGGCGCAGCGCGTGGCCATCGCGCGCGGCCTGGTCAACCGGCCGCGCGTGTTGCTGCTCGACGAGCCCTTCGGCGCGCTCGATGCCCTCACGCGCGCGCGGCTGCAGAACGAGCTGCAACGCATCTGGCAGAAGGAGCGCATCACCATGCTGCTGGTGACGCACGACGTGGAGGAGGCCGTGTTCCTCGGCGACCGCGTGGTGGTGATGCAGCCCTCGCCGGGGCGCATCCGCCGCACCGTGGCGGTGGATTTGCCGCATCCGCGCAACCGCAGCGATCCGGCGTTCATCCGGTTGCGCGACGACGTGCTGAGCGACTTCGTCGATGCGGGGATCGACGAGCGCCGCGCGCCACCGCGCGACGACGAACCCGGCGAGGCACGGCCCTCGCGCTTGCAGCTCGCGTGGTGAGCGTGGCTCGCCGCCATCGACGCGATCAGCGCCCCCGCTGCCGGATGTACGCCTGCGGCGTCATGCCGATCTGTTTGCAGAACATCGCGATGAAGGCCGAGGGCGAGCCGTAGCCCAGCTCGATCGCGACGTCCTTCACCGCGCGCCCCGCCTCCAGCAGGGCGATCCCGCGGATCACCTTGAGGCGTTGGCGCCACTCGCTGAACGGCATCTGCAGGTCGCGCTCGCAGCGCCGCGCCAGCGTGCGCTCGGTCGAATGCACCGTGGCGGCCCATTCGGCGAGCGAGCGGCCATCCCAGGGTTGCGCCTGCAAGGCCTCGAGCACGCGGCCCAGCTGGGGGTCGTCCGACATCGGCAGGTAGCTGTCGTGGCCGGGCGCGATGGCCAGCTCATCGCGCAGGACCTCGAACAGGCGCTGCTCGGCCGGGTTGCGCGGCACCTCGATGGAACGGTTGCGCAGGCTGTCGAGCACCGCCTGCGTCAGCGGGCTGATGACCATGGTGCAGGCCCGCTTCGGCAGCACGTCGCACAAGGCCTCGGCCAGGTAGACCGTGGCGTAGCTGGCCGCGTGGCGGTTGCTCGACAGGTGCTCGACGCGCGGCGGAATCCACACGCCGTACTGCGGCGGCGCCAGGAAGACCCGGCCGCTCATCCCGACCTCGATCACGCCCGAGATCGCATGCACGAACTGCCCTTCCTCGTGGCTGTCGCGCGGCGCGGTGCCGCCCGGCGCGAGGTGCACGACCTTGAAGAGCACGGGCTGCCCGTCGGCGGCGGATTTGAGGGGTCGCTTCATGTTGTCCGGCTTGCTCGATCGCTTGTCCGATTGGATGGGCTGTTTTGCAAGCCGTCACTCTAGACTGCCTTCGGCCCCGCAACCATTGCCTACCTCGAAGGAGACACCGCCCATGAATGCACGACCCGACGACCGGCTTCCATCGGACCAACAGGTCGAGGAATTTTCGCGCGATGGCGCCATCGTGCTGCGCGGCGTCCTGCGACCGGCCGAGGTCGAGCTGCTGCGCCAGGGCATCGATGCCAACCTCGCCGCGCCGAGCGTGCGCGCGAAGGTGGCGAGCCGGCCCGATGATCCGGGCTTCTTCATCGAGGACTTCTGCAACTGGCAGGAGATCCCGGCGTACTGGGACGTGATCTCGCGCTCGGCATTGCCGGCCGCCGCGGCCAGGCTCACGAGGAGCACGCAGGTGCGGCTCTATCACGACCACATGCTCACCAAGGAATCGGGCACGCGCCAGCGCACGCCCTGGCACCAGGACCAGCCCTACTACAACGTCGAGGGCAGCCAGAACGTCAGCTTCTGGATTCCGGTCGATCCGGTGTCGCGTGCCTCGACGCTGGAGCTCGTCGCCGAATCGCACAAGGGGCCGTGGCTCATGCCGCGCACCTTCATGACCAACGAGGCCCGGTGGTTCCCCGAGGGCGCGCTGGCCGACCTGCCCGACATCGAGGCCGACCGCGCGGCCCACGACATCCTCGGCTGGGCCGTGGAACCCGGCGACGCCATCGCCTTCAACATGCTCACGCTGCACGCCTCGGCCGGGCTCGAGCCCGGCCGGCGGCGGCGGGTGTTCTCGGTGCGCATGCTGGGCGACGACATGCGGCATGCACCGCGGCGCTGGAAGACCTCGCCGGATTTCCCGGGGCTGGCCGAGCAGCTGCCGGCGGGCGCGCCGATGGCGCATCCGCTGTTTCCGGTGCTGTGGCCGCCGGCTTCCAGCTAGCCGGGCGGCATCCCGCCCGGCCGACGCTCAGGGATTGAAGCTGTCCCCGAGCACCACGCCTTCGCGCCTCGGATCGGTCCCGCCCGCCAGCACCGGCATCCCGTTGCGCTGAACCCGCATGACGGTGTTGACGCCGCTGGCCTGCGCGCTGGTGGAGATCTTGTGCTTCAGCGCGATCAGGCCCTGAATCAGCGGATCGTTGGCACCGCCATTGGACGTGTCGATGTTCGGATGCTCGCCGCCCAGCGTGGTCGTCGCGCTGTTGCTGGCGCCGAAATCCACCAGGTTCGAAGCCTGCTGTGCATCGAGTCCCCAATCCAGCGCGCCCACCAGCGTCTTGACGACGTACTGCGGGATGGTGCCGCCACCGGGCGAGCCCGTTGCCATCACGAAGTCGCCCTTCGAGCCATCGGGCGCCATGCCGAAGACCAGCGTCGGTGCCATCGAGCTGCGCGGCCGCTTGCCGGGCGCCACCCGGTTCGCGATCGGATCGCCGTTGCCGTCGGTCGGCGCGGCGGAGAAGTCCGTCAGCTGGTTGTTGAGCAGGAAGCCGTCGGTCATGTGGAACGAGCCCATGCTCGACTCCACGGTGGTCGTCGCCGTGAGCGCATTCCCTTCCCCGTCCACGATCGTGAACTGGTTGGTGCCGTGCTCGACCAGGTTGTCGACGCCCAGCGGGATCGGCCCGAGGTTGCCCGCGACCGCGGTTCCCATGCTGGCGCCGAAATTGATCAGGCCCGCGCGGCTCGTCAGATAGGGCTTGTTGAGCAGCGTGTCCCAGGTGCCGCCGGGCAGCGGCACGAAGTCCGTATCCGCGACGTACTTGTCGCGGTCGGCATAGGCCAGGCGCTCCGCCTCGCTGACCAGGTGCACGCCCATCACCGTGGGCTTGCCGCCTTCCAGGTCGAGCGTTGCCGGCTTGTAGAGGGAGAGATTGAAGTTCTCCAGGATCCCCATGGCCGATGCCACGGTGATGCCGCCCGAAGTCGGGGGCGGCGCGCCGCAGATCCAGTAGGCACGGTAGGTCGTGCACACGGGCTCGCGGCGCTTCACCTGGTAGCCGGCCAGGTCGGCGAGCGTGGTCTTTCCCGGCGTCATCACGTCGCCATTGGCGTCGACGGACGTGGCGATCTTGGCCACGATGTCCTGGCCGATCTGGCCCGTGTAGATGGCATCAGCGCCGTTGTTCGCCATGGCCGTCAGCGAGCGCGCATAGGCCGGGTTTTTCAGCAGGGTTCCCAGGGCCTTCGGCGTGCCGTCGTCGTTGAAGAAGTAGGCCTTGGCCTCGGCATCGCGCTTCAGGCTGGTGGCGTTGGAGGAAATGGCGTCGGCCAGGCGGCCGCCGATCTTGAAGCCGTTGGTGGCCAGCGCGATGCCGTCGCCGAAGAGGTCCTTCCAGGCGAGCTTTCCGTGGTCCTTCTGCACGGCCTCGATCAGCCGCGGCACGCCGATGGTGCCGATCGAGCGGCCGCTAGCGCGGGCACTGGGCTTGGGCGTGGTCTTGTCGGTCGTGTCGTCGATGTAGCGCAGGTAGTTCTGCGTCGCGGCCGCGGGTGCCGACTCGCGGCCGTCGTAGGCCACGACCTTCTTCGTCGCCGCATCGTAGTAGACGATGAAGCCACCCGATCCCAGGCCGGTCGCCTCGGGAACCGTGAGCCCGAGCACGGCCTGCACCGCCACCGCGGCGTCCGCCGCCGTGCCGCCCTTCTGAAGGACCGCGCAACCCGCGGCGCTGGCCAGCGCATTGGACGTCGACACCATGAACTTCTTGGCATAGACCGTCTTCAATCCGGTCCGGTATCCCGAGGCGGCCTCGGGCAGCGATGGATCACCGGGGAGATTGGACCCGACCACGACGCCCGCGCCATCGCTGGTCAACGCCTGGCAACTCGTGTCGGCCGCAGGGGGCGCAGGAGGAGGTGCGGCCGAATTGCCGCCACTCCCCGCGGAAGGCAGGAATGCGAAACCACCACCGCCGCCTCCCCCACCGCATGCGACGAGAACGGTGGCGGCGACGAGAGATGGAACCAGTGCGGAGAGAACGAGTCTTTTCTTCATGTTGTGATTTATCGAGGGATGAGTGATTCAATTCGTCGCGACACACTCTCGCCTGCACATTGCATGCCAATTCAATTCAGGCGAAAGCGTTAATTGCGCACCGACATTGTGCGCAACGATCCCTCATTCACAGCCCATGCAAATCCCGATCTCCCATTGATGTAAAGAATTGAATTTCTAATTCACAGCTAATAGATATTTGATAGACGCGATGCAATGGATCGATGGCGAACGCGGACTCTCTCGAAGGCAGAGTGACGGCATGCGTCATGTGCAGGGCCATCAAGACCGCGTCGAACTTCTCGCGCGCGACCCCGCAGTTCGAGTCGTCGACAGCGGGGCTCCGATGGAGCACCCGCTGTTTCCGAGATCGTGGCCGGCTACATCCGGTCGGGATCCGCCGCCAGCAAGCCCCGCACCTCCTCCGGCCGCGGTATCGGCGCCACCGCCCCGAAGCCCGTGGTCGTGAGCGCCGCCGCCGCATTGGCATAGCGCACCGCCTGCGCGATCGCGTCGCCCGCGGCCAGCCGCGCGAGCAGCGAGCCCGCGAAACAGTCGCCAGCGCCGGTGGCATCGACCGCCCGCACCGCATGGCCGGCGATGCGCTCGCGCGACGACGGCGTGGCGAGCACCGCGCCGGCCTTGCCGAGCTTCAGCACCACGGTGCGCGCGCCGGCCTCGAAGCACCAGTCGAGGATGGCGTCTTCGCCGTCGAGGCCGGTGAACTGCTGCGCATCCTCGATGCTCGGCAGGAACAGGTCCGACAAGCCCACGGTCTCGCGGATCACGGCGCGGGCGCGCGCCAGCGGCCAGAGCTTGAGCCGCAGGTTGGCGTCGTAGCTGACCTGCACGCCCTTGGCGCGCGCGATGGCGATGGCCTCGAACACGGTGTCGCAGGCGCTCGCGCTGAGCGCCTGGCTGATGCCCGACACATGGAGGAAACGCGCGCCCTCGATGGTGTCGCGCGGCAGCCCGGCCGGCACCATGCGGCTGGCGGCGCTGCCGGCGCGCAGGTAGCTGAAGGCATGGCCGTCGCCGTCGTGCGTGACGAAGTACACCGCGGTCGGCGCCTGCGCGTCGCGCGCCACGCCGTCGGTGGCCACGCCCTCGGCGCGCCACAGGGCCATCAGCGCGTCGCCCCAGGTGTCGCTGCCCACGCGCGTGAGGTAGGCGGTGCGCGCGCCCTGCCGGGCGGCGGCGATGATGGCGTTCGAGGTATCGCCGCCGAAACCTTGCAGGTAGTTGGGCTCGCCGGGGCGGACCTGGTTGAACTCCACCATCGGCTCGCCGAGCGCGACGATCTGCGCTGCGCCGGTGGCTTCAGATGCGGCCATATTTCGCCAGACCCTTGCGCAGCGAGCGCTCGGCCACGATCAGCTTGGCCTGCTCGAGCTCGCGCTGGTCGATCTCCTGCGCCATCGCGAGCACGGCCTCGGCATGGGCGAGCGGCACGATCACCACGCCGTCGATGTCGGCCACCACGATGTCGCCCGGGTGCACCATCACGCCGCCGATCATGGTCGGCACGCCCGAGCTCAGGGTCTTGTGGCGGCCCAGCGTGGTGCCCGGCGAGACGCTGCGCGCGAACACCGGGAAGTCGTAGTCGCGGCGGATCTCGGCGATGTCGCGCACGCCGCCGTCGAGCAGCGCGCCCGCATGGCGGTTGGCGAAGGCGCCCGCTGTCATCAGGCCGCCCCACACGGCGACGTCGCTCTCGCCGCCGATACCGATGCAGATCACGCTGCCCTCGGGCGCCTCGTCGATCAGGTCGAGCGCATGCTGCGGCGGCACGAACTCGTCGGTCGGCACCTCGATCACGGTGGCGGCCGGGCCGACCACGCGCTTGTCGTTGATGCGCGGCTTGATCTCGTGGTCGAGGTAGCCGCGCTTGCCGGTGACCTTGTCGACGGCATCGGCGACCGAGGCGGTGGCGACCTTCTCGAAGGCGGCGATCAGTTGCTGGGTGTCCATGGATCTCTCTCCTTGTGTATGTGCAATGGGCTGGAAGACGGGAAACGGCGGGCAGGCTCCCGCCCGCCCTCCTCGCGGAGGGCGGCGAAAAAAACGAATCGGGGGTTCAGGCGCTCACTGCGCGGCCTTGGCGATCTCCTCGCGCGCCTGCTTCATCAGCGCGGCACCGATCTGCTCGGTGAACTTCTCGTGCACGGGCTTGACCTTCTCGCGCATGCGGTTGGCCTCGGCGGCCGGCAGGTCGACCACCTGCAGGCCATGCTTCTTCATCTGGTCGACCAGCTTGCGCGTTTCCTCGCGGTTGATCTGGCGCTGGTAGGTGCCGGCATCGACCGCCGCCTTGCGCACCAGCTCGCGGTCGGCCTCGGACAGCTTGTCGAACCACTTCCTGCTCGCCAGCACGATGTAGGGCGTGTAGCTGTGGGCGCTCAGGGTCAGGTACTTCTGCACCTCGTAGAACTTGCCTGACTCGATCAGGCCCAGGCCGTTCTCCTGCGCGTCGACCGACTTGGTCTCGAGCGCGCCGTAGAGCTCGGTGTAGGGCAGCGGCAGCGGGTTGGCGCCCAGCGCCTTGAAGGTCTCGATGTAGACCGGGTTCGGGATCACGCGGATCTTCAGGCCCGCGATGTCCTCGAGCTTGTTGACCGGGCGGCGCGAATTGGTGAGATGGCGAAAGCCGTTCTCCCAGTAGGCCAGCCCCACCAGGCCGTGGGCTTCGAGCTTCTGGAACAGCGACTGGCCGACCGGGCCGTCGAGCAGCGAGTCGGCCTCCTTGAAGCTGGAGACCAGGAACGGCAGGTCGAGCAGCGCGTATTCCTTGACCACGCCGACCAGGCCCGAGGTCGGGCCCACCATCAGCTCCTGCACGCCGCCCTGCAGCGCCGACTGCATCTGCGCGTCGGTGCCGAGCTTGCCGCTGCCGTAGGTGTTGACGTTGACGCGGCCGCCGGTGCGCGTCTTCACCAGTTCGGAAAAGCGCTTGGCCGCGAGGCCCTGCGAGTTGTCGTCGCTGGCGCCGTAGCCGAACTTGCCGGCCTGCGCATGGGCCAGGCCGAGCGCCGCGGTGGCCGCGAGCGCGACGATGATCTTCTTGAGCATGCTTGTTGTCTCCTTGTTGGATGAATGAACGGTGTCAGCGGAACCAGGTGGCGGGCACGAGGACCAGCGCGGGGAACAGGATCAGCAGCAGCAGCACGACGAGCTGCGCCGCCATGAAGGGCATGACGCCGCGGATCGCGTCGTCCATGCGGATGCGCGCCACGCCGGCCACCACGTTGAGCACCGTGCCCACGGGCGGCGTCACCATGCCGATGGCGTTGTTGATGATGAACAGCACGCCGAAGTAGATCGGGTCGATGCCGGCCTCCTTGATGATCGGCATCAGCACCGGCGTGAGGATCAGGATGGTGGGCGTGAAGTCGAGCGCGGTGCCCACCAGCACGACCACCGCCATCAGCACCAGCATCAACAGCGTCTTGTGCTCGATGAAGGGCTGCGCCAGCGCGACGATCTGGTCGGGGATGTTGGCCACCGTGATGAGCCAGGCCGACACCAGCGAGGCCGCCACCAGGAACATGATGATGGCCGAGGTCATGGCCGCGCTCAGCAGCGCGCGGTAGAGGTCGCGCAGCGACAGCGCGCGGTAGACCACGGTGCTCACGAACAGCGCGTAGGCCGCGGCCACCACGCCAGCCTCGGTGGGCGTGAACACGCCGAGCTTGAGACCGAAGATGATGATCACCGGCAGCCCCAGCGCCCACAGGCTGCGCAGCACGGCCACGCCGATCTCGGGCAGGCTGCGGCGCGGCGCCGGCTGCACCGTGCCGCGGCGCGAGAGCCACCACCAGGTGACGATCAGCGAGGCGCCCATCATCAGGCCCGGCACGATGCCGGCCATGAACAGCTTGGTGATCGACAGGCCCGCGGCCACGCCGAACACCACGAAGCCGATCGAGGGCGGGATCACCGGCGCGATGATGCCGGCCGCGGCGATCAGCCCGCTCGAGCGGCCCACGTCGTAGCCGGCATTGCGCATCATCGGGATCAGCAGCACCGCCACCGCCGCGGTGTCGGCGATGGCCGAGCCCGAGACGCTGGCCAGCACCAGCGCCGTGAGCACCGCCACGTAGCCCAGGCCGCCGCGGATGTGGCCGATGACGGCCATCGCGGCATCGACGATGCGCCGCGACAGGCCGCCGAGGTTCATGATCTCGCCGGCCAGCAGGAAGAATGGCACCGACATCAGCAGGTAGTTGTCGGCGCCGTCGACCAGCTTCTGCGCCAGGATCTGCACGTCGAAGCTGTTCATCTGCAGCATCAGCGCGACGCCGCAGACCATGAGGGCGAACGCGATCGGCATGCCCAGCGTCATGGCGCCGAGCAGCGATGCGATGAAGGTGAAGACGGTCATGGGATGGCCTCTGTCCTTGCGCTCAGTCGGCGGCGCGGTCTTCGCTCTCGCGCACCGTCACCAGTTGCGCGTCGCTGAGGTCGCCGCGCAGCGCCTGCCAGAGGTTGGCCAGCAGGGTGATGCCCATCAGCACCGCGGCCACCAGCCCGACCGAATAGACCGCCGCCACCGGGATGCCCGAGACCGGCGCGTGGTTGTCTAGGTTGACGCGGGTCTGCTCCCAGCAGCCGAGCCACAGCATCACGATGCAGCCCAGCATCAGCAGGTGGCTCAGGACGAAGAAGGCCAGCTTGCCCGCATGCGGCAGCCGGCTGACCACCGTGTCCATGCCCAGGTGCGTGCCCTGGCGCAGCGCGACGATCGAGCCGATGAAGGTCAGCCAGACGAACAGCATGCGCGACACCTCCTCGGTGAAGGTGATGCCGGTGTCGAAGACATAGCGCAGCACCACGTTGGCGAACACCATCAGCGACATCACGGCCAGGCCGCCCACGAGCGCGTGCTCGAACCACCGGTAGAGCCGGTCCATTGCTGCATTCATCTTGTCTCCTGTTCTGTGGCAACAAATATATCAGATGCCAGATATGGAACTCCAGAGATCAGATCCGGTATTTCCCGAGGGCCGCTCCTGTTAGGATCGCGCATGGCCCCGCCCCGTCAATCCGCCCTCTCCGTCAAGGTCGAGCGGCCCAAATCGCTCACCGAACTCGCGATCGACCAGATCCGCGCCGCCATCGTCAGGGGCGAGCTGGGCTTCGGGGAGGCGTTGTCGGAGTCGGTGCTGGCGGCCACGCTGGGCATCAGCAAGACGCCGGTGCGCGAGGCGCTGCTGCACCTCAAGATGGAAGGGCTGGTCGAGGTCCATCCGCAGCGCGGGACCTTCGTCTTCCAGCTCGGCGAGGCCGAGGTCGCGAACATCTGCCGCTTCCGCTCGATGATCGAATGCGAGGCCCTGGCCGACGGCATGGAGCACCGGCCCGAGGCGCTGATCCAGGCGCTCGAGAAATGCCTGGACGACATGGCCGCCGCCTTCTCGAAGCAGCAGCACGACGAGTTCCCGCGCCTGGACACCGAGTTCCACAACGCCATCATCGAGAGCTGCGCCAACGGCTACATCCAGTCCGCCTACACGCTGGTGGCGGCGCAGCTCACCGCCCTGCGCTACCGGCTGCCGGCCGAGAACAGCCAGGTGACGCACTGCCAGGACAACCACCGCGTGGTGGTCGACGCGATCCGCGCCAACGACGCGGCGCGCGCGCAGGCGATCCTGCGCGAGCACATCCAGAGCACGGAGCAGGCCTATCTGATCGCCTGCCGCAACATGGTGGCGCCGGCGCGCGGCGATCGCGCGGCCGTCTAGGGCCTGCAAGCAACGGGCGGGGTCATGGCGACATGGCCCACTCCGAATCACCGAAGTTGGTCCAACGGGACGGGAGGTAGTGGCTGCACACTGCCTGCGCCTCTTCATCGACTTCATCCCTCATGACCGCCACCCCGATCAGTTTCCGCCCCGTCGAATCCGACGCAGACCTTCTCGCCTGCTACCCCATCGTGCGGCAACTGCGCCCGCATCTCGCGAGCCCCGAGGCCTTCCAGCAGGCCGTGGCCGAGCAGCGCCGCGAGGGCTACCGCATGCTCGCGGCCTGGCAGCACGATGCGCCCTGCGGCTTCGCGGGTTACCGCTTCCAGCGCAACCTGATCCACGGGCGCTTCCTCTATGTCGACGACCTCGTGACCACGCAGGACGAGCGCAGCAGCGGCGTGGGCAGCGCGCTGCTCGGCGCGCTGAAGACGCTGGCGCGCGAAGCCGGGTGCACGCGCCTCACGCTCGATACCGGCATGGACAACGCGCTGGCGCAGCGCTTCTACTTCCGCAATGGCCTGCTCGCGCGCGGGATGCATTTCGGATTCGATCTGCGCTAGCTGTCAGCCGATCGCGTACGCCATCCTTGCCCATGGGCTGACGATCGCGACACACCGGAGCTCTATACCGGGACCTGTTCCTGGTTCAACGAAGGAGAGTTCCGGATGTCACAGACGAACAAGGCCACCCTCGAGAAGGCCAACGCGGCCATCGTCGAGGGCGACTACGAAGGTTTTTTGAGCGCCTGCACCGACGACACGAAGTGGACCTTCGTGGGCGAACAGACGCTCGACGGCAAGGAAGCCGTTCGCCAGTGGATGGCCCAGACGTACAAGGAGCCGCCGAAGTTCGACGTGCATCGGCTGGTCGCCGAGGGCGACATCGTGGCGGCCATCGGCGAGATCACGCTGAAGGACGAGGCCGGCAAGGCGACCCATCACAGCTACTGCGATGTCTGGCGCTTTCGCGACGGGAAGCTGGCCGAGCTGCATGCCTTCGTGGTCGAGACGGGAAGCACCGTATGAGCTCCGCCGTTCGACATCGCCGCATCCAGGTCGGCAACGTCGACACCTTCTACCGCGAAGCCGGCCCGCCCGATGCGCCGGTCGTGCTGCTGCCGCATGGCTACCCGTGCTCGTCCTACGAGTTCCGCAACCTGATGCCGCGGCTGGCGGACCGCTGGCGCCTCGTCGCGCCCGACTATCCGGGCGCGGGCTACAGCGCCACGCCCGAGGACTTCGACTACAGCTTCGACGGCTATGCGAAATTCCTCGACCGCTTCGTGAAGACGCTGGGCCTGTCGCGCTTCGCGCTCTACCTGCACGACTTCGGCTCGCCGATCGGCGCGCGGCTGGCCATCATGGCGCCCGAGCGCATCGTGGCGCAGATCATCCAGAACGGCGACGTCCCCTACGAGGATGCGCTGGGCCCGAAGTACGCGGAGATCGAGGAGACCTGGACCTTGCCCGAACCCGAGATGCGCGCCCAATTGGCGAAGGCCATCAACGAGGAGACCTTCAAGGAGGAGTTCCTCAATGCACTGGACGACGAGCGCGCCGACCGGATTCCGCCGGACCTGTGGAAGCTGCATTGGTCGCTGGTCACGCCGAAACGCAAGGAGGTTGCGATCGACCTGATCGCGGGCCTCAAGCAGAACCGCGCCTGGTTTCCGGCGCATCGCCAGTACCTCGCGACCCACGAGCCGCCGACGCTGATCGTCTGGGGGCCGCACGATCACTACATGCCCGAGAAGTCGGCGCGCGCCTATCTGCGCGACCTGCCGCAGGCCGAGCTGCATCTGCTCGATGGCGGCCATTGGCTGCTCGAGACGCACCTCGAGGAGGTGTCGGGCCTGATGCGCGACTTCCTCGGCAGGGTGCACGCTTGAGCCGGATCAGGCGCTGGCGTGGAGCACCCTGAAGCGATCGGGCTTCGAGGGATCGCGCTCGACGACCTGGACCGGCGGCCAGGCCCATTGCAGTACATCGATGCCCGGCACGCGCGAGAACCGGAGCGGGCCGCGGCTGCTTTCGAATGTCCTTTGAACCCACGCTTCGGCAATGCCTTCGCGCCGCGCACCGTGCGATCGCATTGCTTCGGCGAGCACGGTGATCGTGTCGTAGCCCTCGAAGGCGACGAACGAAGGCGCCACGCCCAGTCGCTCGCGCCATGCCGCTTCGATGCGCATGGCTGAAGAACCAAGGTGCTCGGGCAGGTAGCGAAGGAACGGAATCGCCGCGCCATTCACGCCCAGCGCCGCCATCCATTCGGCGAATTCGGGCTGCCCGGCCGGCGCGCCGATTCGCATGCCCGAGAGTCGCGGATCATGGCGCACGGCCTTGACGATGGGCACGGCCGGCTCGGGATGGCCGGCCAGTATCAGGACGGCCGTCGCGCGCTGCTCGAACAACTGGTCGCACAGTGCCGCGGGCGACAGCGCTCGCGCGTCGAGTTCGATCAACACGCCGCCGCGCGCGGCCAGGTGCTCGCGCAGGATGGCCGTGCCCGCCGCCCAATAGACGCTGGCATCGGCCGCGACCGCGATGCGGCGATGGCCTTCGCCGAGCAGGAAGTCCGCATAGATCCGCCAGCCGTGCGACTGCGCCGGCGCCAGCCGCGCCACCCAGGGCGTCGGCTGTTCGCACAGCGCATCGAGCACCGCCGACGCGCAGAGGAACGGCAGGCCGAGCGCATGCGCGCGTGCGGCGGCAGCGCGGGCGACCACGCTGTGGTACTCGCCCGCCAGCGCCACCACGCCGAGACGGGCCAGTTCGTCCACCGCAGCTACGGCCTTGTTCGGATCGGCCGCCGTATCCCTCACCACCAATCGAAGCGGCCTGCCCGCGATCCCGCCTGCCTCATTGATCTCGCGGGCAGCCAATTCCATGCCCGCCAGCAGATGCTCGCCCGCCTCGACCCAGCCCGGCCGGCTCAGCGGCGCGAGCGCGCCGATCTCGATCGGGGAAGAACTCATCAGCCGATCAGGCAAAGCGCTTGGCGCCCGCCACGCAGAACACCACGACCACGGTCGAGGCGATCATGGTCCAGGCCACCGGCTCGCCGAGCAGCATCCCGGCCAGCAGCAGGCCGAAGAAGGGCTGCAGCAACTGCAGCTGGCCCACGCCCGCGATGCCGCCGAGGGCCAGGCCGCGGTACCAGAAGACGAAGCCGATCATCATGCTGAAGACCGACACGTAGGCGAGGCCGGCCCATGCCGGCGCGCCGATGCGGTCCCAGGCATGCGGCAGGGTCAACAGCGCGATGGCTGCCATGAGCGGCAGCGACAGCAGCAGCGCCCAGCAGATCACCTGCCAGCCGCCGAGGCGGCGCGAGAGCGTGGCGCCTTCGGCATAGCCGAGTCCGCACACCACGATGGCCGCGATCATCAGCAGGTCGCCCTGCAGGCTGCCGCCGCGGCTGCCGTGCAGCGCGAAGCCGGCCACCACCGCGGCGCCGACGATCGAGAACAGCCAGAAGGCGGGCCTGGGCCGCTCGCCGCCGCGCAGCACGCCGAAGATCGCGGTCGACAGCGGCAGCAAGCCGACGAAGACCACCGAATGCGCGGCATCGATGTGCTGAAGCGCGAGCGCGGTCAGCAGCGGAAAGCCGACCACGACGCCGATCGCCACCAGGGTCAGCGGCACGAGGTCGGCCCGCTTGGGCCGCGCCTCGCGCAGCGCGAACAGGAACACCGCGCCCAGCAAGGCGGCGATCACCGCGCGCGCCCCCGTCAGGAACAACGGCGAGAAATCGGCCACGGCCACGCGCGTGGCGGGCAGCGAGCCGCTGAAGATGAGCACGCCCAGCAGGCCGCTGCCCCAGCCGGCCGAATGTCGTCGAGAGCCTTCGCTTGTCATCCCCTCAGCGTATCGGCCCGGTGCGGGAGAAGGAAGGCACAGAGGCATACAATTTCGCCAAACTGTATGGCTCGGTGCGGCCACACAGTCACCCGGGAAGGCGACGAGGATGAGCGGTGTGAAGGCAACGATGCGGACCGATGCGCTGATGGAGGCGGTGCGCGCCAAGATCGCGAACCGCGCCCTGGTGGAAGGCGATCGCCTGCCCTCGGTGCGCAGCTTCGCCGAGACCATGGGCGTCTCGCCCTCGACCGTGGTCGAGGCCTACGACCGCCTCGAGGCCGAGGGCGTGATCCGCGCGCGGCGTGGCTCGGGCTTCTACGTGACCGGCGCCAACCTGCCGCCGATGGCACTGGCCGAGATGGGTGCGCCGCGCGAGCGCGACGTCGATCCCTTCTGGGTCTCGCGCCAGTCGCTGGATGCCGATGGCTCCTTCCTCATGCCGGGCTGCGGCTGGCTGCCGGCCGACTGGATGCCGCACGCGGCCTTGCGCAAGGGCCTGCGCGCGCTGAGCCGCGCCGACGATGCGCTGCTGGCCGACTACGGCAGCACGCGTGGCGCGCTCGCGCTGCGCCGCCTGCTGCTGGCGCGCCTGGCCGACGAGGGCATCGCCGCGACGCCCGAGCAGCTGCTGCTGACCACCTCGGGCACGCAGGCCATCGACCTGATCTGCCGCCTGCTGCTGCGGCCCGGCGACACGGTCCTGGTCGACGATCCCTGCTACTTCAACTTCCAGGCGCTGCTGCGCGCGCACCAGGCCAGGATCGTCGGCGTGCCGTTCACGCCCACCGGTCCCGACGTCGCGGCCTTCACGCAGGCGCTGGCGCAGAACCCGCGGCTCTACATCACCAACTCGGCGCTGCACAACCCCACCGGCGCCACCATCTCGCCGCAGACCGCGCACCGCGTGCTCGGCGCGGCTGCGGCTCAGGGCATGACGATCGTCGAGGACGAGGTCTTCGCCGACTTCGAGCCCTCGCCCTCGCCGCGGCTGGCGGTGCTCGACGGCCTGCAGCGCGTGATCCGCATCGGCAGCTTCTCCAAGACGCTCTCGGCCTCCGTGCGCTGCGGCTACATCGCCGCGCGCCGCGACTGGATCGACGGGCTGGTCGACCTGCAGGTGGCGACCCAGTTCGGCGGCCCGAGCCCGGTGGCCACCGAGCTGATCGCCGGCGTGCTGGCCGGCGGCAGCTACCGCAAGCACATGGACGAGGTGCGCCAGCGCCTCACGCGCGCGCGCAAGGACGCCACCGAGCGCCTGGCCGCGCTGGGGATCGAGCCCTGGCTCGCGCCGCGCGGCGGCTTCTACCTCTGGTGCCGGCTGCCCGACGGGCTCGACTCCGCGGTGCTGGCGCGGCGCTGCATGGAACAGAAGGTCGTGCTCGCACCTGGCAATGTCTTCAGCGTCTCGCAGACGGCGGGCTCGTTCGCGCGCTTCAATGTCGCGCAGCTCGGCGACCGGCGCGTGTTCGGCCTCCTCAAGGAGGCCATGAAGGACAGCATGCCGCCGCGCAGCACGACGGCCAGGCGCAAGCAAAGCGCGGCCCTGTGAAAATCGACCACTCCCTCGCCCCACCCGATCTCCAGCCGCCCGTGCCGTCCACCGAACTCCAGGGATTCATCCTCACCCGGCGCTGGCGCGATGCGCCCGGCGGCACAGAGATCGAGTTCTGGCTCGCCACCGACGAGGGCCCGCGCAAGGTGCTGCTCAACGCCCAGACCTCGGTCGCCTTCGTGGCGGCGAAGCACAGGCAGGCGGTGGAGTCGCACGCCGCGGAGCTGCCGGGCCTGCAGCTGCGCGAACTCGCGCTCAAGACCTTCGGCCAGGAGCCGGTCGTCGGCGTCTACGTCACGCATTTCCGCCAGCTCAAGCGGCTGGTGCGGCTGCTCGAGGCGAAGAGTATTCCACTGCTCGAGGCCGACATCCGGCCGCACGACCGCTATCTGATGGAGCGCTTCATCACGGCGGGCACGCTGGTGGAAGGCGGCCGGCCCGACGGCGCTGCCATCGTCGATCCGCGGCTCAAGCCCGCGCCCGCCTACCGGCCACGGCTCAAGGTGGTGTCGCTCGACATCGAGACCAGCCAGCACGAGGAGCTCTACTCGATCGCGCTCGACGGCACCGGCGAGCGCGTGGTCTACATGCTGGGCGAGGCGCCCGCGCAGGCGGCGAGCGAGCCGCTGGGCTTCTCGCTCGTCTACTGCGCGAGCCGCAAGGCGATGATCGAGCGCCTCAACGACTGGTTCGAACACAACGATCCCGACGTCATCGTCGGCTGGAGCGTGATCCAGTTCGACCTGCGCGTGCTGCAGAAGACGGCCGACACCGCCGGCGTGCCGCTGCTGCCGGGCCGCGAACGCCGGCCCTTCGAATGGCGCACGCATCCGGGCAAGCAGGGCTACCTGTTCGCGACCACCGCGGGCCGCGTGATCATCGACGGCATCGAGGCGCTGCGCTCCGGGATGTGGAGCTTTCCGTCCTTCAGCCTCGAGTCGGTGTCGCAGGCCTTGCTCGGCGAAGGCAAGGCCATCGGCGACGAGTACGACAAGATGGCCGAGATCGAGCGCCGCTACCAGCAGGACAAGCCGGCGCTCGCCACCTACAACATCCGCGACTGCGAGCTGGTGCTGCGCATCTTCGAGAAGACGAAGCTGCTGAGCTTCGTGCTGGAGCGCGCCCAGACCACGGGCCTGCAGGCCGACCACTTCGGCGGCTCCATCGCCGCGTTCAGCCACCACTACCTGCCGCGCATGCACCGGCTGGGCTACGTGGCGCCCAACGTCGGCGAGATCCTCAGCAAGGCCTACCCGGGCGGCTACGTGATGGACTCCAAGCCCGGCTTCTACGACTCGGTCGTGGTGCTCGACTACAAGAGCCTCTATCCATCGATCATCCGCACCTTCCTCGTCGATCCCGTGGGCCTGGTGGAAGGCACGCGCGCGCAAGACCCGGCCGCCGGCGTGAAGGGCCCGAACGGCACCCTGTTCTCGCGCGACAGGCACTGCCTGCCCGAGATCGTCAGCACCTTCTGGCATGCGCGCGACGAGGCCAAGCGCGCGAAGAACGAGCCGCTGTCGCAGGCGCTGAAGCTGCTCATGAACTCCTTCGCGGGCGTGCTGGGCGCGTCGGACTGCCGCTTCTTCAACCCCGACCTGGTGTCCGCCATCACGCTGCGCGGCCACGAGATGATGCGGCTCACGCGCGACTTCGTGGAGGAGCGCGGCTACGAGGTCATCTACGGCGACACCGACTCCATCTTCATCTGGCTCAAGCGCGCGCATTCCAGCGAGGACGCGCACGCCATCGCCGCGGCGCTCACCACCGAGATCAATGCCTGGTGGACCCGCACCCTGCACGACGGGCAAGGACTGCGCAACTTCCTCGAGATCGAGTTCGACACCCACTACAAGAAGTTCTTCATGCCCACCATCCGCGGCTCGGAGATCGGCAGCAAGAAGCGCTATGCGGGCCTGAGCGTGGATGCGAAGGGCCAGGAGGAGATGGTCTATCGCGGCCTCGAGATGGCGCGCAGCGACTGGACCCCGCTGGCGCGCCAGTTCCAGGAAGGGCTGCTGTCGCGCATCTTCCACGACGAGCCCTACCGCGACTTCGTCACCGACTACACGCGCGCGATGCTGGCAGGCGCCAAGGACGAGCTGCTGATCTACCGCAAGCGCCTGCGCCATCGGCTCGATGACTACCAGGTCAACGTGCCGCCGCAGGTGCGCGCGGCGCGCATCGCCGACGCGTTCAACGACCGGGCCCGGCGGCCGCGCCAGTACCAGAACGGCGGCTGGATCCAGTACGTGATGACGCGCAACGGGCCCGAGCCGCTGGAAGCGCGCCAGTCGCGCATCGACTACGAGCACTACCTCGCGAAGCAGCTGCGGCCGATCGCGGATGCGATCCTGCTGCCGATGGGCGACAGCTTCTCGGCGCTGACCTCGTCGCAGTCGCGCCTGTTCGAGGAGTAAAGATCAGATGCGGCCGAAGTCGCCGCCGCGCCCCAGTCCCGACGCAAAGCGGCCCGCGCCATCGGCACCTTCCTGGTGATGCGCCTCCACGCCGTTGGCCCACTCCACGCGCATCGCATCGCGCAGCGGCAGCCCATGGCTTTCGTGGACCGTGCGGCGATCGGCCCGCACGGCGGCCTGCGGAAAGCGCGCGATCTCCCTGGCCATCGCCTCGGCCGCCTGCCGCGCCTCGCCATGCGGCACCAGTTGCTCGCACATGCCGATGCGCAGCGCCTCCTCGGCCGGCACCTTGCGGCCGGTCAGGATGATCTCCATCGCGCGACCCTGCCCCACCAGCCGCGGCAGGCGCACCGCGCCGCCATCGAGCAGGGGGATGCCCCAGCGGCGGCAATAGACGCCGAAGTAGGCGCTCTCGGCCATCACGCGGATGTCGCACCACAGCGCGAGCTCCATGCCGCCCGCCACCGCGGGGCCTTCCACCGCCGCGATCACGGGCTTCGACAGCTCCAGCCGCGTCGGCCCCAGCGGTCCCCGCGGCGCCGCGTTGGCGCCCATCGGAAACGCCAGGCCGCGCACGATGTCCTGGTCGAAGCGCTCGCGGTCCGCCAGCGTGCTCGCGTACTTGAGGTCCCACCCGGCGCAGAAGGCGCCGCCCTCGCCCCACAGCACCGCGACGCGCGCCTGCGGATCGCGGTCGAAGGCCTGCAGCTGCTCGACCAGCGCGTCGGCGCTGTCGGGGTCCATCGCGTTGCGCGCTTCGTCGAAGCGGCTGTGGATCACGGTCCACACCGCACCATCCTTCTCGGTTCTCACGGTCATTGGCGTCTCCTGTTGAAGTGCTTACTATCGTGAAGACACGCGCATCGCGCTGTCGTTGCAACGACATCCATGAAGCCCGCCCCACCGCCCACCTCCCTGCTCGACCGCACCGCCTGGTTCGCCACGCTGGAACCGGCGCAGCAGGCGCTGGTGCGCGCCACGCTGGTCGAAAAAGAGGCCGCGATCGGCGAATGCGTGGCCCGGGTGGGCGAGGCCGCCGCGCACTGGATCGGCGTGGACAGCGGCTTCCTGCAGATGTCGGTGACCGCCGCCGATGGCAGCGAGACCACGCTGCATTTCCTGCGCGAGGGCGAGTGGGGTGGCGAAGGCTCGATGCTCAAGCGCGAGCAGCGGCGCTACGACGTGATCGCGGTGCGCGCGAGCCGCGTCTGCCTGCTGCCCGCACCCACCTTCGAGCTGCTGCTCGCGCAGAGCGTGCCGTTCAACAACTTCCTGCTCAACAACCTCAACCAGCGCATGGGCACGGTCACGGCCTTGCTCGAAGCCTCGCGCATGCTGGCGCCCGACATGCGCGTCGCGCGCTGCCTGTCGCTGCTGGCCCAGGGCGACGACGGCGACGCGCTGGCCCTGCCGCAGCACCAGCTCGCCAACCTGTGCGGGCTGTCGCGCCAGCGGACCAACATGGCGCTGCGCGCGCTGAGGGCCGACGGGCTGGTGCAGCTCGACGGACCGAGGATCAGGATCGTGGACTTCGCCGGATTGGCGAGCCATGGCGCGAAGGCCGGCGGACGAAGGAAAAGCGGGCGTGCCGCCTAGCCATCCGCCGCGCCACGCACCCGGTCACGCCGAAGCGCCGAGCCCGCACAAGGCCTGCACGACCGCCGTGCGCGCCTGGCCGAAGACCATGCCCTGCCAATCGGCATCGTCGACGTAGAAGCAGGCCTTCAGTTCCTGCCCGGCCTCGGCCTTGAGCCTCGGCGCGACGGGCGGCTCGGCCCGCCAGCAGAAATGGTCGGCGCGCAGCGCATCGATCATCCGCAGCAGCGGCACGGTGCCGAACTCGAGCGCGATCGTGGTGCCCACTGCATGGGGGCATTCCTCCGCGAGGATCGTCACCATCGGGCCGCTGATCTCGTACATCACCGAGTCGTCGCGCTCGGTCGAGATGACATCGGCGCCCCACCAGGTCCGGGCCCGGTCGATCTCGCCGCGCCTGCCGATGAACACCTTCTCGCAGTGGCCCCGCGGGCCGAGCCCGGTGTGCAGGTCGATCCAGCCCACCTGCTTCGCCGCGGCGCCCTCCTGCCGAAGAACCTGCCGGATCGTCCTGTTGCTCCAGGTCGCGCGGCTGCCGCCGTAGAACATTCCCGTGGGCGAGTCGTACTGGCCCTGGAACACGGACTGCCCATAAGCCTCGACGCCGTGCGCGCCGATCCAGGCATCGAGCCGTGCGGCTTCTTCGGGACCCGGAGGCCATGCGGGCGGAAGCAGCAGGGGCTCCAGCTCGGCATAGCCGTGGTTCGGCGAACGCGCCCCCTCGAAGCGCACGAAATTGCGGTTCACGTCCACGTTGTCTTCGTTGACGCGGCGCAGGTGCGAGAAGCCGAAAGGATTGACCGCGTGCACGAACAGCAGGCCGACCCCCATGCGCTCGGCCGTGGCCAGCAGCGGTTCGTCCACGAGCATCGCCGACTGGCAACCCGAGCCGCAGAAGCCCTCGACGCCGTGGATCGCGGAGGTCAGCACCAGCAGCCTGTCGGCCTGCGGATCGCCGAATCGCACGACATCCATCGCGAGCTCCTCGCCCTGCGCGCCGCGCACGCCGTCGATCGCATGCGAGGTCACGGCGAGCCCCGCCGCGCCCGCGCTGGCGAGAAAGCGCTCGCGCGCCGCGGCATAGCTCGCCGCGAAATGGCTCGTGGGTTTCACTTGAAGCTCCCCACCGGCATCGCGCCGCGAACGCGTGGCGGCGCTTCCTTCGGGCTCTCCGCATCGAGGTCCTCGCCGGTGCGGTCCACGAGCCAGGGCATGACGAGGGTCGAGACCACGGTCACGACCACCAGGTACCAGGCGGGCGCCAGCTTGTCGGCGGTCTCGTGCACCAGCCAGGTCAGCACGAAGGGCGAGAAGCCGCTGAAGACCGCGACCACCACGCTGTAGACGGTCGAGAGCCCGCTGGCGCGCACATGCTTCGGGAAGATCTCGGTGAGCATCACCAGCAGCGCGGGAAACTGCGAGGTCAGGCACACGCTGAGCAGCGCGACGACCACATACAGGCGTCCCGGCGAGGGCGCGGCAAGCAGCCAGTGGAAGCACGGGAACACCAGCAGCAGCAACACCACGCGCGACCAGAAGATCACGGGCTTGCGCCGCAGCCAGTCGGCCAGCAGGCCCGACAGCGGCGCGACGAGCAGGTTCACGATGCCGAACACCACGCCGGCCCAGATACCGACCTGCACCGGCAGCCCGAGCTCCCGGGCCGCGTAGGTCGGCATGTAGAACGCGACCACGTAGATGCCGACCGTGCACGCGAGGAACAGCAGGCTGGCCTGGATCAGTTCCTTCCAGTGATTGCGCAGCAGCAGGCCGATCTTGCCGCCCGATTCTTCGGAGGCCGCTGGCTTCGGCGCGTCGACATGGGTCTCGTGCAGGCGCGTGCGGATGTACATGCCCACCGGCGCGATCAGGATGCCGAGCACGAAGGGCAGCCGCCAGCCCCAGCTCTCGAGATCGGCCGGCGCCAGCACCGAGATCACGGTGCTCGAGACGAGCGCGCCGAACATCACGCCCAGGCCCTGGCTCGCGACCTGCCAACTGGCCATGAAGGCGCGCTCGTTGCGGCCCGCGTACTCGACCAGCATGGCCGTCGATGCCCCGACCTCGCCGCCCGCCGAGAAGCCCTGGATCAGCCGCGCCAGCACGATGATCGCCGGCGCCGCCAGCCCGATCTGCGCGGGCGTCGGTGCCGCCGCGATCATGGCGCAGCCCAGTGCCATGAGACCGATGGTCAGACCCATCGCCTTCTTGCGGCCATGGCGGTCGGCATAGGCACCGATCACCACGCCGCCCAGCGGCCGCGCGAGGAAACCGACGCCGAAGCTCGCCACCGCCAGCAGCAGCTGCGCGTAGGGACTCAGGGAGGGGAAGAAGATCCGGCCGATGATGCTCGTCATGAAGCCGTAGACGGTGAAGTCGTAGAACTCCAGCGCGTTGCCGACCGTGATCGCCGTCACCGCCTTGCGCTTCGATAGCGGTGGCGCGACGCCACTTGTCTGGGTACCCATCGTTGTCTCCTGGCCTTGCCTTTTGTTGCGATGGCGGATGCTAGGAGCAGCGATCCGCGGCCGGAAGACAAGCACTCGTCAGCGGTGATAGGCGTTGCCTTTCATCGCCGCTTCATGGCGCAGGCAATCGAGGAAGTTCTGCGCCGCCGGGCTCAGCACCGATCCGGGCCGCGAGATCACGCTGACGTCGAGTGCCGCGAGCGGGTCGCACAAGGGCACCTTGACCAGGCCGTAATGCGGAAACTCCTCGCGGGTCATCGTGTCGACGAACACCCCGACCAGGTCGCTCGCGCCCACGAGCTTCAGGCCGATCGCCGTCGAGGTGCAGCGCACCACCTGCGTCGGTGGCGCGATGCGCTTGTGCGCGAACAGCTGGCGCACCAGCGCGGGCGCGCTCTCGTCGTCGTAGGGCAGCAGCCACTCCCATTCGGCGAAGCGGTCCGTGTTCGCCGCGTCGAGGATCGGATGGCCCGCTCGCGCCACCGCCACCATGGCGGTGCGGTACAGGCGCTTGACCTCCCAGTCGGCCAGCGAGCCGGGCAGCATGTGCGCGACCATGAAGTCCACCGTGCCGTCGAGGATGCGCGGCAGCGTGTGGGGGATCGAGGCCTCGTTGAAGCGGACCTCGACATGCGGGAAGCGCGCGCGGAACGCCGCGAAGGCCTTCGGCAGGATCTCGAAGGCGACGGCGGTGGAGATCGCGATCGAGATCAGGCCCGAGCTGCCGTCGCGGATCTCCTCGATCTCCGCCACCGCGCGCTCCATCTCGCGCTGGATCACGCTGGCCCGGCGCACCAGCGAGCGGCCATACACCGTGAGCTCGACACCGGCCGTGCCGCGCTGCAACAGAGGTGCATCGACCGACAGCTCCAGCTCGCGCATCGCCTGGGTCACGGCCGGCTGCGACATGCCGAGCGCGCGCGCCGCGGCCCGGATGCTCCCATGCTCGGCGACGCTGAGGAACGAGCGGAGTTGACTCAGTTTCATGGCGGTCGGGCTCGATGGATCGGGGTTTTGCAGTGTACGTACGGCGGTCGCGACGGGATCGTTGCCTACCCGCTCGCGCGCCGGGAACCGACTGCAACGGGTCGCGCGAAGTCCAGAGTCGATGCTCTACAACAAGGAGCAGCCATGGCCCAGTACGGCATCAATTCACCGGTCGACGTCATCGAAGGGCCACGCGGCGAAAGCGGCGTTTCCTGGGGCGCGATCTTCGCGGGCGCCGCGGGCGCGGCCTCGCTGTCGCTGGTCCTGCTGCTGCTCGGCACGGGCCTCGGGATGTCCGCGGTGAGCCCCTGGGCCAGCCGCGGCGCGAGCGCGGGCGCGATCGGCATCGCGACCATCCTCTGGCTCAGCTTCACGCAGCTCGCCGCCTCGGGGCTGGGCGGTTACCTGGCGGGCCGGCTGCGCACCAAGTGGGCCGGCATCCATACCGACGAGGTCTACTTCCGCGACACGGCCCACGGCTTTCTCGCCTGGGCCGTCGCGACGCTGCTCACGGCCGCGCTGTTGAGCTCCGCCGTGGGCTCGGTGCTCGGCGC
>NZ_JBZAYE010000429.1:0-6399 GCF_058244205.1 Variovorax sp. 20P10.2.4 | reverse complement strand
CCAAGTCGCGGCCCGAGATGCTGCTGGCGGCCGATGTCGCGGTGGCAAGCCGCCAACCGGCGCCGATGATCCCGGTGCTGCGCGACTGGGTGGCGGCGAATCCGCGCGATGCCACGGCCTGGCGCACGCTGGCCAATCTCTACGGCGCGCAGAACGACACGCTGCATGCGGTGCGCGCGGACGCCGAGTCGAACGTGGCGATCCTCGACTACCCGGCCGCGCGCGACCGTTTCAAGGCGGCGCAGGAACTGATCCGCCAGAGTCAGAGCGGCCGTCCGGGCGCGGTGCCGATCGACCACTTCGAGGCGTCGATCATCGACACCCGCGCGCGCGAGATCGAGGTGCTGGTGAAGCGGCAGGCCGAGGAGCCGGCGCTGCGTTGAGCCAGGGGGAGGTGGATCAGGTGGATCAGCGGCGCGTCAGCAGCCCGCCGAGCGCGCTCTCGATCAGCAGGCTGAGCACCGAGTAGAGCAGCGAGCCCACGAGCGCGGCGAGGAAGCCGTTGACGTGGAAGCCCGCCAGCAGGCCGGACGCGGCCCAGAACATCAGCGCATTGATCACGAACAGGAACAGCCCGAGCGTGACGATGGTGACCGGCAGCGTGAGCACCACCAGCACCGGGCGCACGATCATGTTGAGCAGGCCGATGACCACGGCCGCGATCAGCGCCGAGCCGAAACTGCTGACCTGGACGCCGCTGTAAAGGTAGGCCACCGCGAGCAGCGCCACCGCGCTGAGCAGCCATTTGAGGAGGATGCGCATGCGGCCCAGGATACCGCAGCACCGGGGCGGCGGCGAGACGGACATGCCCGCGAACCCGCGTGGGACGGGGCGTCGGCACCGCGATGCCCATCGGCATGGGCACAAAAAAAACGGCTCCCGAAGGAGCCGTCGTCTGGACGGGAAGGCGCGGCGCTGACGCCGCGATCCTCTTATTCCGCCAGTTCGTTTGCCAGCACCAGCAGCGCGCCCATGCCCATCACGGCACCGGGAAAGGCCCAGCCTTGCTGGCCGGCCGGCTTCTGTTCGGGCGTGACCGGCTCGAGGTCCACGCCGACCTTCGGACGGCGGGCGTCGACCACGTGGACGGCCATGTGCTCGCGCTTGAGCTGCTGCGTGAGCTCGGTCAGCGGACCCTTGGCCAGCACGGCCGTGACCTGCCCACCGTTTCGCTCCAGCAGCGGCAGCAGCTGCGCCTGCAGCTTGCTGAACCACTTCGCACGCCAGTTCTCGCGTGCGCTGTGGCTCACCCACTTGCTGATGCGATGCGTCATGCGCGGCGCGCAAGCCACGAGCACCCAGTGACGCGCCACGACGGTGTCGGCGTCCGGCGCCAGTTCGGCGAACTGTTCGCAGGCGTAGACGACGTCGTCGACGTAAAGAATGATCTTTTCCATAGGGTGCTCCTTCAGGTAGTTAGAGTGGCAGAGACGGGTCGAAATGGATAGGGGACTTTCGTGGGGCGGGCAACGGGCTCAGCTCGCGGTGGCCGGCGTCGACGCCTTGGCGCGGGCCTGGCGCGAAGCCACCCACTTGCCGATGGCCAGCACGAGCAGGGCACCGGCGATGCCGGCGGCGTACTTCACGACATCGGTCTGCGGCACCTTCGGCACCCAGGTCCAGGCGGCGGCGTTGGCCAGCGCGGGGTCGGACACGGCCATGGTGCCGGCGATCCAGCCCAGCAGCATGCCGCCGAGCGTGATGATCATCGGGAAGCGGTCCATCAGCTTGATCACGAGCTGGCTGCCCCAGACGATGATCGGGATGCTCACGAGCAGGCCGAAGATCACGAGCGGCATCTGGTGGCCTTCGCCGGCGCCTTGGGCGGCACCCGCGATGGCGATCACGTTGTCGACGCTCATCACGAGGTCGGCAATGATCACGGTCTTGACCGCACCCCAGAGCCTGTCGCTGCCGGCGATGTTGCCGTGCGCGTCGTCATGCTCGGGCGCCAGCAGCTTGATGCCGATCCACAGCAGCAGGATCGCGCCCACGAGCTTCAGGAACGGAATGGCCAGCAGGGTCAGCGCGAAGAAGATCAGGATCACGCGCAGCAGGATGGCGCCGGCGGTGCCCCACAGGATGCCCTGCGTGCGCTGGGCCGGCGGCAGCTTGCGGCAGGCCAGCGCGATCACGACGGCGTTGTCGCCGCCAAGAAGGATGTCGATCATGATGATCTGACCGACGGCGACCCAGAATTCCGGGGTCATGAACTGTTCCATAGTTTCCTCTGTGTCTTGTGACCGTCCCGCCCCACCGTTGCGTGGTGGCTGCGGGCATGGCACATGCGATGCGTTTCGATTCATCCCGGGCGGGCTGATCGAAGCGAGGAAATGAAACCGGGTGACACCGGGGGATCCAACGACGCTTCGACCAAACCTGCACAGGTTCAAATCGAAGGTCTGGCTCGGCACGCGCACGGTCGTTCGCCGACATGCGCAATGCCCGACAGGCCGGAAGTGTTGTGCTTCGTATTGACGACCTGGCGATGTCCGTCGTGGGTGCGACGGCCGGGAGCTACTCCCCTTCGTGGGCGCGATTAGAGCATCGGCGCTCGCGCGCTGGCAACCGAAAGTTTCAAGCCTTCAAACCGAAGGCGCTCAAAACCTGCATCGCAGCAAGGTCTATTGCTACAAGTTTGGTAGCGCCTATAACCTTCGGGGGTCTCGGGACATTGGCGGACTATGATCGCCCGCCCTGCCGATCTTTCTGCGTTCATGGCCGCCATCCACATCACCGACATCGAGGCCGCCATCAATCACTGGCGCGAGAAGAGCCCCTCGCCCGATGGCGTCACGCTCGCGCCCGAGCTGCGCGCGCTGGCCGAGGTCTATGCGCTCATGGTCTACCACCACGAGGACGAGGTCGACGAGGTCGGCTTCCCGGCCAAGGCCTGGGCCGCCTGGCTGGACTGGTACCAGAGCACGCCCGACACCCCCTGCATCGCGATCTGCTCCACCAGCCAGGGCGACGACCAGTGCAAGGGCTGCGGGCGCAGCTTCGACGAGGTGCAGCACTGGCCCGCGATGACGCCGGCCGAGAAGCGCGTCACCTGGCGCCGTATCACCATGGAGGATTCGGCCTGGCGCTTCAACCGCTATGCCGAGCGCGCGCGCGAGGCCGAGCCGCCGAAGTGGCCCGACGAGCCGGACGATCCCGCCGTGCCCACCGGGCCCGAAGACGCGAGCTGAACGGCCGCTCCGATGCGTCGCCTCGCGCAAGCCCCCAACCTCGCCATCGCGACGCTGTGGGTGCACGCGCTGCGCGAGGACGGCGTGGCCGCGACGGTGCAGCGCGAGTACCTGGGCGCGGCGGCCGGCCAGCTGCCGCCCGACCAGTGCCTGCCCGAGATCTGGATCGACGACGAAAGCCAGTTCGAGCTCGCCCAGCGGCTGCTGCATGCGCTGCAGCACCGGCCGCAGCGCAGCTGGCAGTGCGTCTGCGGCGAGCGGATCGAGGGCGGCTTCGAGCAGTGCTGGCAGTGCGGCGAGATGATGCCGCCCTGAGGCCCCTGCGTTATTTCCAGCGCAGCAGCTCGATGTCGACGCTGTTCGCGCCGTCGCCGAGCGTCAGCGTGTTCTCCTGGATCGTCGCCTGCAGCTGCATCGAGCGCTGCGCCAGTGCCGCGAGCGCCTGCGAGGCGGCGGTAGGCACGCGGTAGACGCGCAGGTTCTGCGGCCGCGAGAGCTTGTTCTCGATGCCGCGCCACCAGATTTCGGCCGCGTGGTTGAAGCAGTAGACGATCACCTGGTCGGCCTTGCCGCAGGCCTTGATGACGGGCTTGTCCTCGGGCTGGCCGACCTCGATCCACAGCCGGGTCTGGCCCGTGAAGTCGCGCAGCCAGACATCGGGCTCGTCCACGTTCGACAGGCCGGCGCCGAAGGCCAGCGTGCCGTCGCCGTTGCAGATGTCCTGCAGCTGGTGCGCGTTGAGCGCCAGCGCGACCAGCCGGATCATCATCCGCTCGTCGGTCTCGCTCGGATGGCGCGCCAGCGTGAGCGCATGGTCGGCGTAGTAGCCGTGGTCGATGTCGGCCACCGCGAGGTTGGCCTTGAAGATGGTGGATTTGAGCGCCATGGGTGCGCGAGTGTATGCGCGCGCTCCCGGGCCGGCGCCGGCCCGGGAGATGCCCGCCGGCCGATCAGTAGGCGACCGAGGCCTGCAGGTACACGGTGCGCGGCTGGCCCACGTACTTGCCGCCGTTGTTGTCCACCGAGCGGTTGAAGTAGCGGCGGTCGAACAGGTTCTTCACGCCCACGGCCAGCTTGAGGTTGCGCATCGTCGGGCCGAAGTCGTAGCCCGCGCGCACGTTCATCACCGCGTAGCCGGGGATGTTGCCCAGGCGGCCGGTGCTGTCCTCGAGCGTGACGTAGCGCGCATTGGTGTCGGGCGAGCCTGGCGAGCGCTGCTTCGACTGTGCGTAGATGTCGGCGTTGAAGGTCCACGGGCCGCGCTCGTAGCGCGCACCCAGCGTGGCCACCTGGCGCGAGTAGAACGGCAGGTCGCGGCCCGCGAAGGCGCCGGCCTTCTGGATCGCCTGCGTGTAGGTGTAGGTCGCCGACACCGACAGTCCCTTGAGGGCCGGGCTCAGGTCGCCGAGCTCGTAGCGCAGCGCCGATTCCAGGCCGCGGTGACGCGTGGCGCCCAGGTCGGTCCACTGGCCGACGTCGCCGGTGATCGAGCGCGCGAGCTGCAGCTCCTTGTCGAAGTTGATGTTGAACAGCGTGAGCTCCGAGCTCCAGGCCTCGCCCTTGTAGTGCGTGCCGATTTCATAGGTCTTCGCCTTCTCGGGATGCAGGCCGTCGGTGGACTGGGCGAGCTGCGCGTACTGCTGCGGCCCGAAGGACACGCCGGCGTTCGCGAACAGCGACCAGCGCTCGTTCATGCGGTACATCACCGACACGGTCGGCAGCCATTCGTTGGAGTCGATCTTCGGCGCGATCACGCTGGTGATGCGGCTGTTGGTGAGCCCCACCACGTCGTTGTGCGAGCGGATCGCCTCGTAGCGCACGCCGGGCGTCACGGTCCAGTTGCCGAAGTCGATGCGGTCGTCGATGTAGAAGGCGTTGGCGGTGGTGCCGCCGGCGCTGGTCTGGTAGGCCGGCTGCGCCAGCGTGGTGGCGTCGAAGCCCAGGCGCGGGCGGTAGTAGCTGCTGCGCGTGGCCACTTCCGAGCTGGACTCCTTGAGGTAGCGGTAGCCCACGCTGACTTCCTGCACCACGCTGCCCGAGTCGATGAGGCGCGAGTAGCGCGGCTCGATCGCGAAGGTGTGGTACTCGCGGGGCGCTGCGGTCAGGCGGCGCTGGTTGGCGGTGGTGCCCGTGCCTTCCTGCTCGAGGTGGCTGCCGCGGAACGAGTCGGTGTAGTAGGTCAGCAGCTCGAACTTGTTGATGCCGTCGTTGTGCGTGTAGCGCAGCGAGCCGTCGGTGCGCCGTCCGGTGAACTCGTCGAAGGGGCGGTCCGACTGGAACGGGTTCAGCGCGTACTGCGCCGTCGTCAGGCCGCCGGGCATGCGGCCCTGGCCTTCGAAGTGGTGCAGCGCTACCGCGATGTCGTCGGTCTTCGAGAAGCGGTAGCTGCCCTTGAGCATCACGTCGTCGATGTTCGTCTTGTCGTTGCTCTGGCGGAAGCCCTCGCCGTGCGTGCCCGAGTACAGCAGCGCCAGGCCCAGGCCCTTGTCGTTGGTGCCGCCGACGAACACGCTGGGCGTCGACTTGGTGCCGCCGCCATGGCCGGCGCTCTCCACGCCGATGCTGGCCTCGGCGGCGAAGGTCTCGGGGATCGAGCGCGTCACGAAGTTGATGATGCCGCCCACGTTCTGCGGTCCGAAGCGCACCGAGCCGGCGCCGCGCACCACGTCCACGGTCTCGATGTTGCCCAGCGACAGCGGTGCCAGCGACAGCTGCGGCTGGCCGTAGGGCGCGTAGGCCAGCGGCACGCCGTCCATCAGGATGGTGGAGCGCGGCGACAGGCGCGAGGTCAGGCCGCGCACGCCGACGTTCAGCGAGATGTCGCTGCCGCCGGTGCCGTTGCTCTCCTGCACCTGCACGCCCGGGATCTGGCGCAGCACGTCGCGCACGCTCGACGAGCCGCTCTCGCGGATCTGGCGCTGCTCGACGATGGTCCGCGCGCCGGGATGCTCGACGACCTTCTTCTCGGTCGGGCTGCCGAGCCAGTCACCGGTGACGGTGATGGCCTCGAGCGCCTTGCCGTCGGCGCCCGCGGGCGCATCGCCCTCGGCGGCGAAGCCGGGCAGGCTCAGGGGAAGCAGGGCCATCGCGATGGCGGTGCGTTGGAAGGGGGACACGGGAACTCCTCGGGTTTTTGAAATTGAAAAAGGAACGGGCGGGCGTGGGGCGCGTCGTTCGGGCAGGCCGGCGTCGTCGCGCCGTCGTCGTC
>NZ_JBZAYE010000428.1:0-6402 GCF_058244205.1 Variovorax sp. 20P10.2.4 | reverse complement strand
GCGGCGCGTGGATTCAGGGAAGCGGCGCGCCGGCGTGGCGCGGTCCGCGGGGGCGTGGGGTCTGCATTGCTCGACTGGCATGTCTATCGGCCTCTGGTGGTGGAGTGGCCGAATTACAGAAGAGCGGGGTGACGTGCCAGAGACGAAAGCCCATGAGTATTTCGTTCGTCCTGTCGGCTTTTTCGTCAGATCGATCGGTGCGAGCGCGGCTCACGCTGCCTCTTCGAACTCCCCCTTGCGCAGTTTCAGCGCCACGTCGAAGAAGGAGGCGAGCACGCGGCTGTCGCGCCGCACCTGCAGGCAGTAGAGGTAGGTCTGCGTCACCGCGGGATCGCCCTCGATGCGCACGGTGCGCAGGCGCGCGTCGGGAATGAACTCGGCCTCGGAGACCGCGCCGATGCCGATGCCGCGCGCGGCCGCTTCGCGGATCGCCTCGCGGCTGCCGATCTCCATCGCGAGCTTGGGCCGAACGCCCGCGCGCGCGAAGGCCTCGTCGAGCGCGCGCCGCGTGCTGGAGCCGCTCTCGCGCTGCAGCATGGGCTGGCCGTGCAGTTCCTCGAGCCGGATCTCGCCGCGCCTGGCGAACGGATGGTCGCGGTGCACGAACAGGATCAGCGCATGGCGCGCATACGGCGTCGCGCTGAAGCCCGGCGCCTCGTGGAAGCGCGCGAGCACGCCGATGTCGACCGCGTACTCCTCGAGGTCCTTGAACACCGACGACGAATTGCCCATGCGGATCGAGACGTCGAGCCGCGGATAGCGCCGGCGGTAGGCGTCGACCATCTCGATCACGTGGAAGGGGCCGACCGCGCCGAGCTTGAGCTCGCCCGACTGCAGGTCGCCGCTGTCGTGCAGCAGGTTGTACGAATCGAGCTCGAGCGCCGCGATCTGGCGCGCGATGGGCAGCAGGCGCTCGCCGACGCTGGTGAGCTCGATGCGGTGGCCCTGGCGGTGGAACAGCATCACCTTGTGCTGGCGCTCCAGCGCCTGGACCTGGGTGGTCAGCGTGGGCTGGCTCAGGCCCACGGCACGCGCGGCGGCGCTGAAGCTGCCGTGCTGGGCGACGGCGAGGAAGGCGCGGAGTTTGGCAGCGGACATCCATAGATTGTTTGAATGGAATCGTGACAAATCCGTGATCGATCTGATATGCGCCTGTCACATGGCGTTCTTAGCCTTGGGGTAGTCGCAGGCCGACGCCTGCCGTTCCGGTCCCTTCCAGTCCCTTTTCCCTTCCCAGACACCACCATGAACACCCTCCTTCGCCTGCGCCGCAGCCTGATCGCCCTGGCCCTCTCCGCGGTCGCCGCCCTGCCGGCCCTGGCCGCGCAGCCCCTCACCATCGGGCTGATCCCGGCCGAGGACTCGCAGGCCATGATCGAGAGCAGCCGCCAGGTGCTCGACAGCCTGCAGCAGCAGCTCGGCATGCCGGTCAAGCCCTTCGTGGCGACCGACTACAACGGCGTGATCGAGGCGCTGCGCTCCAAGAAGCTCGACGTGGCCTACCTCGGCCCGTTCTCGTACGTGCTCGCGAACCAGGTCGCGGACGTGGAAGCCTTCGCGGTGGCCGTGACCAAGAAGACCGGCCAGAGCTCCTACAAGAGCGTGATCATCGCGCGCAAGGAAAGCGGCATCGCCAAGACCGCCGACCTCAAGGGCCGCAGCTTCGCCTTCGTCGACCCGACCTCGGCCTCGGGCCACCTGTTTCCCAAGTCGGGCCTGCTGCAGGCCGGCTACGACCCCGAGACCTTCTTCGGCCGCGTGATCTTCTCGGGCTCGCACGACGCCAGCATCCTGGCCGTGGCCAACAAGAAGGTCGATGCCGCCGCCGTGGCCGACCGCATCCTCGCGAGCGCCATCGCCAAGGGCCAGGTCAAGCAGGACGAGCTCGAGATCGTCTGGTCGTCGAACCCGATCCCCGAGTCGCCGATGGTCTGGCGCAAGGACCTCGATCCGGCGCTGAAGGCGAAGATCGCGAAGGCGCTGGCCAACGTGAAGGACCTGCCCTGGGGCGACCAGGGCGTGCTCAACGGCTTCCAGCCCACCAATGACGCGGCCTACAACGTCGTGCGCGACACCGCCAAGGTGCTCAAGCTCGACCTGCGGAGCATGAAGTGATCCGCATCCGGCAACTCACCAAGCGCTATGGCGACAACGCCGTGCTGCGCGGGGTGGACCTCGACGCCGCGGCGGGCGAGTTCGTGGTGGTGCTCGGCGAATCGGGCGCCGGCAAGTCGACCCTGCTGCGCTGCGTGAACCGGCTGGCGCTGGCCGACGGCGGCGAGCTCAGGGTCGACGGCATGGACGCCGTGAACTGCGCCGACACGCGCGCGCTGCGCCAGCGCGTGGCCATGATCTTCCAGCACCACAACGTGGTGCCGCGGCTCAGCGCGCTGAAGAACGTGCTCACGGGCCGGCTCGGCGCGGTGTCGACCCTGGCCTCGGTGCTGCATTTCTTCAGCCGCGCCGACATCGCGCTGGCGCACGAATGCCTGGGCCGCGTGGGCCTCGCGCACAAGGCCCATGCGCGCACCGATTCGCTCTCGGGCGGCCAGATGCAGCGCGTGGGCATCGCGCGCGCGCTCGCGCAGCAGCCGCGACTGATCCTGGCCGACGAGCCGGTCGCGAGCCTCGACCCGCAGACCTCGCGCAAGGTGCTGCAGTACCTGCGCGATGCCTCGCGCGACCTCGGCATCACCGTGCTGTGCAACCTGCACCAGGTCGACTACGCGCGCGAGTTCGCCGACCGCATCGTCGGCCTCTCGCAGGGCCGCGTCGTGTTCGACGGCGCGCCGCAGGCCATGGGCCCCGAGGACATCGACCGCATCTACGTGCCGCAGCCCGCGGCCGACCGCAAGGAGCCCGCCGCCCCGGCGGCCGTGCCGCTGCCGCTGCTGGCACGCACCGAAGGACACGCATGAACACCCCCTCGACCCGATACGCCTGGACCGGCCCGCTGCCCGAGAGCCGCCGCGGCTGGTTCAACCTGCTGATCGGCCTGTGCGTGGTCGGCTGGGCATTGCAATGGAGCGCCGGCGGCGCGCAGCTCAGTTGGTCCGAACTGGCGGCGGGCCTGCCGCAGATCCTCGATTTCCTGGGCCGTACCATGCCGCCCGACACCAACATCCTGAGCCGCCTGGTCGCACCCGCGCTCGAGACCATTCAGATCGCCGTCTGGGGCACGCTGCTGGCGGTGCTGCCCGCGATTCCGCTGTCCTTCCTGGCGGCGCGCAACCTGCAGAGCCGGCGCTGGGTCTACCAGTGCACGCGCCAGGCCCTCAACGTGGTGCGCAGCATCAACGAGCTGATCCTCGCGCTGGTGTTCGTGTCGGCCGTGGGGCTCGGTCCGTTCCCCGGCGTGCTGGCGCTCGCGTTGCATGGCGCGGGCATGCTCGGCAAGTTCTTCGCCGATGCCATCGAGGAGATCGACCAGGGCCCGCTCGAGGCCCTGCGCGCCACGGGCGCGCGCCCGCTGCAGGTCATCGTGTTCGGCGTGCTGCCGCAGGTCGTCACGGCCTGGATCGCCGTGGTGCTGTACCGCTTCGAGGTGAACCTGCGCTCGGCCACCGTGCTGGGCATGGTGGGCGCGGGCGGGCTGGGCTTCGAGCTGGTGAGCAGCCTCAAGCTGTTCCGCTACCAGGAGACCGCCACCTGCATCATCGTGATCACCGTGATGGTGATCGTGGCCGACCTGCTCTCGAGCCAATTGCGCCACCGCATCCAGCACAGCGGCCGGCACTGAAGGCCGCGCGGATCCTTTCTCTTGAGCGCCCGGCTGCACGACGTGGCCGTGGCGCCCGCTTTCCCGAACCCATCATGTGGACCTACTACAACCCCGTCGACGTGCATGCCGGCTGCGGCTCGCTCGATGCGCTGCCCGGGCTGCTCGGCGCACGCCGCGCGATCCTGATCGCCTTCCCCGAGGCGGTCGGCCTCGGCCTCGTCGATCGCATCCGCGGCCTGCTGGGCGAGCGCCTAGCGGCCGTCCAGACCGAGGTGCTGCCGAACCCCGACGTGGCCTGGCTGGCACCGATGTACGAACGGCTGTGGCGCGAGCATGCCGAGGTCGACTGCGTCATCGCACTCGGCGGCGGCAGCGTGATCGACTGCGCGAAGGTGATGCTCACGCGCCCCGCGGCCGGGCGCTTCGACGAACTGCTCGCACTGCTCGAAGGCGCGGACAGCGCGCCGGCCGCGGCCCGGCGGCACCGGCAACTGCTGGCCATTCCCACCACCGCCGGTACCGGCAGCGAAGTCACGCCCTGGGCCACCGTGTGGGACCAGGTGCGCGCGCGCAAGCTGTCGCTGCAACTGCCGTGGACCTGGCCCGAGGCCGCCATCGTCGATGCCGACCTGATGCTGAGCCTGCCGCATGCGGCCACCCTGGCCAGCGGCCTCGACGCGCTGTCGCATGCGCTCGAGTCGCTGTGGAACGTGCACCGCAACCCGGTGTCGGCAAGTCTGGCCGTGAGCGCGGCACGCAGCATCGTCGCCACGCTGCCCGAGCTGCTGGCGCGGCCCGACCGGCCCGAGCTGCGCGAGCGCCTGGCCACCGCGGCGCTGCAGGCCGGCCTGGCGTTCTCCAACACGCGCACCGCGCTCGCGCATTCGCTGTCCTACGACATCACGCTGCGGCATGGCGTGCCGCACGGCATCGCGTGTTCGTTCAGCCTGCCGCGCATCATGCAGCTCGCGGCCGGGCGCGATCCGGCGCTCGACGCGCTGCTGCTGTCGGTGTTCGATGCGCACGACATCGGTCAGGCCGTCGCGTCGCTGAGCGCCTTTCTCGAGGGGCTGGGCGTGAGCGTCGATCCGCTGAGCTATGGCATTCCCGAGGCGGACTGGAGCGAGCGCATCCTGCAGGCGCTGGCCGGTGCGCGCGGGCGCAACTTCATCGCCGCCGACGCCGGCTGATCAGGACGCGCAGGCGGTGTTCGCCGCCGTGCGCGGGTACTCCATCTCCTGCATCACCCAGTCGCGCCGCGCGTTGCCGAAGCGGCCCGCGATCTCGCACAGCGTGCGGTCGAGCTGCTGCACGGGCTTGAGCGCGGCCACCAGCGGAAGCAGCCGTGCTTCGCGCGTGGCGGGGCCGGCCACCAGCACGAGACCGCTGCGCAGCTTCACCGGGCCCGAGGCCGAGACCGCCTCGACATCGACATGCCCCGTGCGCGTCCACGCATCGGTGGCCAGCGCGAGCGCGATGTCGTCGGCACCGTCGCGCACCTCGAGCCGGCGACGCTCGCCGCGCCAGAACGCCGTCTTGTTGAACAGGTACTCGGCGCCGCGGCCGGTCGTGAGGCCGAAGGGCGCGCTCGCATGCGCCGGTCCCCAGCCGTCCACGCCGAGTTCGGCCGCCATCGCCGTCGCCTTCGCGGGCCCGCCGATCGCCTCGACCAGCGCCAGCGTCGCGGGCACCGAGGCCGTGATGCCGGTGGTCGTCGCCACGTCACGGTCGACCAGGTAGCGCCTGTCGGGCACATGCGTGGCGCCGGGCCTCTGGCGCAGCGCGCCGCGGTCGTACCAGTGGCCGGCGAACCGCCGGCCGTCGAGAAGGCCGGCGTGCGCGAGCACGAGCGCGCCCGAGCACACGCCGATCACGCGCGCGCCTCGGCTGGCCTGTTGTTGCAGCCAGGCCCTCACCGCGGGTGCGTCGGCTGGCTCCATCGCGGGCACGATCACGTAGTCGGCGCCCGCGGGATGGGCGCGGTCGAAGGTGGCGAAGTCCTGCGCCCCCTCGACCTGCAGTGCCGGAAACAGCGTGACCCGGCCCGAGCGCGGCGCCACGATCCGCACTTCGGCCACCTCGGCGCGCTGCAGCACCGCGTGCGGCAGCAACAGGTCGGTGAGCTCGGTGCCCTCGTTGAGCGCCAGCATCGCGATCACCGGCCGGCCGGGCCGGCGCGGCTTCATGGCCTCGACGAAGGCTTGCCGGTCGCGCGCGAGCGCCGCCTCGTCGTGCGCGGCGGGCGGCACCGCCGCCTCGCGCGTGCCCGTGCCGCATCCCGCCAACCCGATCGCCGCCATGCTCGCGCACAGCAGCGCACGCAGCCCGTTCCACATGGAGAATCCCCTTCATGACCTCGATGCACCGAGCTTAGGAATGCCGACCCCCACCCACAAGGACGAAGAAGCCGCGGTTCCTGCCAGCACCGTCGTGCTGGTCGCGTTCGACGGCGTCGAGGCCATCGACGTCGCGGGCCCCGCCAGCGTGTTCAGCAAGGCCGAGCAGCTGCGCCCCGGCAGCTACGAGGTGCTGATCGCCTCGCCGGACGGCGGCACCGTGTCGACCAACAGCGGCCTGCAGCTGGGCGACACCCGCAGCCTCGACGCGCTGCCCGCCACCATCGACACCCTGATCGTGGCCGGCGGCGACGAACCCGCCGTGCGCCACGCCATCCTCGAGCA
>NZ_JBZAYE010000427.1:0-6422 GCF_058244205.1 Variovorax sp. 20P10.2.4 | reverse complement strand
CGGCGGGCTGCATCTGCTGGTGAACAATGCCGGCATCCTCGTCGGCGGCCTGGTCGAGGACTATGCGCTCGCCGACTTCGACCGCATGTTCGCGGTCAACGTGCGCTCGGCCTTCGTGGCGGTGCAGGCGGCGCTCAAGCACATGGAGCGCGGCGCGCGCATCGTCATCACGGGCAGCGTGGTGGCCGAGCGCGTGGGCTTCGCGGGTTCGTCGGTCTATGCGATGACCAAGGGCGCGGTGGCCTCGATGGCGCGTGGCCTCGCGCGCGACCTGGGGCCCAGGGGCATCACGGTGAACGTGGTGCAGCCCGGGCCGACCGACACCGACATGGCGCCGAAGTCCGAGTACGGCGAGATGCTGCAGCCGCTGATGGCGCTGGGACGCATGGGGCACGACAGCGAGATCGCGGGCATGGTGGCCTACCTCGCTGGACCCGACGCCAGCTTCGTCACCGGCGCGGCGCTGACGGTGGACGGCGGCTACCTGGCCTGATCAGGCCGGCGGGCGACCTGCGCGGTAGCCGCCCGGCGTGGTGCCGAAGCGGTCGCGGAAGGCGCGGCTGAAATGGCTGGGGTCGTTGAAGCCGTTGCGGAACGCGATCTCGGTCACGCTGAGCTGCGCGAGCCGCTCATTGGCCAGCTCCTCGGCCGCGCGCTCGAGGCGGCGCTCGCGCAGGTAGGCGCCGTACTGCGTCTGCTGCGTGGCGAACAGGCGGTGCACCAGCCGCTTGGAGATGCACAGCTCGCGCGCGATCGCCTCGACCGAGAGCTCGGGATCGCAGAGGTTGGCCTCGACATAGGCCGCGAGCCGCTGCCAGCGGTCGCGTTCATGGCGCCTGGCCGCGCCGGCATCGCCGGCCTGCGGCGCGCCGGCCACCGCTTCGCAGTAGATGGCCGCGAGCAGCGAGACGAAGGACTGCTCCGAGAAATAGGCCAGCGCCGGATGCGGCTGCGCCTGCACCGCGAACAGGCGGTCGAGTTGCTGGCGCGCCGATTCGGCCAGCGTGGAGTCGGCCTGGGCCAGCGAGGGCTCGAAGTGGTCGCGCAGGTCGGCATAGATGCCGAAGAAGCGCCCGGCCGGCAGCCGCAGCTGCACCAGCCGGCCCGATTCGTCGAGCGCGCAGGTCGAGGGCAGCCGCGTGGTGCGGAACACGATGTCGCCCTTGCGAAAGGGCAGCCGGCGGCCGGCCTGCTCGATCGTGCCCTGGCCGTCGACAGCGATCATCGCGAGCACCTCGCCCGCGCCGTCGTGGCCGGACTGGCCCGCCGCATGGCACACCTGCATCGGCGTGGAATCGAAGCTGACCGCGATGCCGCCGCCCACGAGCCGGCAGGCCTCGAGGTTCATGCGCGGATGGCTGTGCTGCACGCTGAGTTCGCCGGGGTAGACCAGTGCGTCGAGCGTGGTCGAGTAGCCGCGCAGGTCGCCCGGGTAGAAGGGGCGCAGGTGCGGCGCGAAGCTCAGGTGCGAGGTCGGGTCGTGGTGCATGGTGGGGTGGAAGCCGGGCCGCATGCATGGTTCGTGCCAAGGGCGGTCCGCGCCCGCAGTCTGGAGGGCTGGCCGCGGCCGCACATCGAGACTTTCCACTAGCGGGCGGGATCGGGGCTTCGTTGCGTTGGCGCGCTGGATCAATGCGCGTGCGCGCAGGCGCAAGGCCCGGCGCGGCATCGCTTCCTACATTGGCGGCCATCGACCACCGATGAAGGAACCCCGCGTGAACCCCACCGCCACAGACGCCCCCTCCGCCGACGTGCCCCTGAAGCTCGACGGCCTCACCGTCGGCCACTGGAGCGATGCCGAGAAGCTCGCGCTGAGCTGCCGCATCCTCGCGAAGGAGGGCCATTCCGAAACCCTGGCCGGCCAGATCACGGTGCGCCAGCCCGACGGCAGCTTCCTCACCACGCCGCTGGCCCATGCGTTCGGCGAGATCCGCGCGGGCTCGGTGATGCGCATCGACGATTCGCTGCGCGTGCTCGAGGGCCACGGCGTGCCGAACCCGGCCGTGCGCTTCCACCTCTGGGTGTACCGGCGCCGGCCCGACGTCAACTGCGTGATCCACACCCATCCGCCCTATGTGTCGGCGCTGTCGATGACCGGCGAGCCGCTGCAGGTCGCGCACATGGATGCCACGCCCTTCTTCGACGACTGCGCCTTCCTCGCCGAATGGCCGGGCCTGCCGATCGCCGATGTGGAGGGCGAGATCATCTCGGCCGCGCTCGGCGCCAAGCGCTGCGTGCTGCTCGCCAACCATGGCTTCCTGGCCGCCACCTCGAGCGTGGAGGAGTCGCTCTACCTCTCGGTGCTGATCGAGCGCGCCGCGCGCAACCAGCTGATCGCGCAGAGCGCCTACGGCCGGCTCAAGCTGGTCGACCCGGCGCTGGCACGCGAATCGCACGACTTCCTGCTGCAGCCGAGCATCGTGAAAGCCAGCTTCGCGATGTTCGCGCGGCAGCTCGAGGCCAAGGAGATCTGAGATGAGCGAGGACCTGCATTTCCTGGAACTGACCGAGGTGGCGCAGCGGCTGCGCGAGCGCGCGCTGTCGCCGGTGGAACTGACCGAGCGCATGCTGGCGCGCATCGAGGCCGTCGACCCCGCGCTGCATGCCTATGCGCGCACCATGCCCGAGAGCGCGCGCGCCGAAGCACGCCGTGCCGAGGAGGAGATCGCGCGCGGCGGCTGGCGCGGTCCGCTGCACGGCGTGCCGGTGGCGGTCAAGGACAACTGTCATGCGGCCGGCGTGGTCTGCGCCAACGGCACCGAGGTCCATGCCGACTTCAGGCCCGAGCGCGACTCGACCGTGGTGCGCAGGCTGCGCGAGGCCGGCGCGGTGATCCTCGGCAAGCTGCAGCACACCGAGGGCGCGTTCGCCGAGCACCACCGCAGCATCGTCGCGCCGGTCAATCCATGGAACGCGGACCAGTGGCCCGGTGCCTCCTCGAGCGGCTCGGGCGTGGGCACGGCCGCGGGCCTGTGCTTCGGCTCGCTGGGCACCGACACGGGCGGATCGATCCGCTTTCCCTGCGCGGCCAACAACCTCACGGGGCTGAAGCCGAGCTGGGGCCGCGTGTCGCGCTTCGGCGTGTTCGAGAACTCGGCCTCGCTCGACCACGTGGGGCCGATGACGCGCAGCGCCGCCGATGCGGCGGCGATGCTCGCCGCGCTGGCCGGTGCCGACGAGGACGACCCCACGGCGCTGCCCGATGCCGTACCCGACTACCTGGCGCTGTCGGCCCAGGGCGTGGCGGGGCTGCGCATCGGCATCGATGCCGAGCACATCGCGCGCGACGTCGATGCACCCACGCGCGCCGCGATGCAGGCGGCGCTGGCCACGCTCACCGGGCTGGGCGCCACCTTGCGCGAAGTGCGGCTGCCCGATCCGTCGGAGGTGATCGCGGGCTGGCTGCGCTTCTCGGCCGTGGAGATGGCGGCCGCGCACGAGGCCACGTACCCGGCACAGAAGGAGCGCTACGGCCCGGTGCTCTCGGGCTTCATCGAGGTGGGACGCGCGCAGTCGGGCATCGAGCTGCAGAAGCTGCTGATGCAGCGGCTGAACTTCCGCGGCGCGCTCGCCAAGCTGTTCGGCGACATCGACCTGCTCGCGATTCCCGTGACCTGCGACGCGGGTTTCAGCAATGCGCGCATGGCCACGCTGGGCACCGACGAGGGCGACCTGCTCAAGCTGCTGCGCTTCACCGCGCCCTACGACATGAGCGGCCATCCGACGCTGACCTTGCCCTGCGGCTTCACGCCCGAGGGCCATCCGATCGGCTTCCAGCTCGTGGCGGCGCATCTGCAGGAAGCCACGATGCTGCGCGCCGGCCGCGCCTACCAGGGCGCGACCGACTGGCACCGGCGTCATCCGCCATCGATTCGAGAACGCAACGAGGAGCACCCCGCATGAACACCATTGCCACCCCGGTGGGCGCCGCCGCGCCCGCGGCCGCCAAGCCGCATAGCGTCTGGAAGGTCGGCGCCGCCACCATGGCCGGCACCGCCATCGAGGGCTTCGACTTCCTGGCCTACGGCACGGCGGCCGCGCTGGTCTTCAACAAGCTGTTCTTCCCGAATTTCGATCCGGTGACCGGCACGCTCGCGGCCTTCGGCACCTTCGCGAGCGGCATGCTCGCGCGGCCGATCGGCGGCATCGTGTTCGGCCACTACGGCGACCGGCTCGGCCGCAAGGCCATGCTCACGCTGAGCCTCTTGATGATGGGCATTTGCACGGTGCTGATCGGCGTGCTGCCGACCTACGAGTCGATCGGGCTCTGGGCCGCGGTGCTGCTGGTGCTGCTGCGCATCGGCCAGGGCCTGTCCTTCGGCGGCGAGCTCGGCGGCGCGATGCTGATGGCGGTCGAGCATGCACCGCCGCGCTGGCGCTCGCTGGTGGGCAGCATGCCGCAGATGGGCGCGCCGATCGGCGTGCTGCTGTCCTCGGGCGCCTTCGCGCTGGTCACGCAGCTGCCCGAGGACGCCTTCCTGCACTGGGGCTGGCGGCTGCCGTTCCTGGCCAGCGCGCTGCTGATCGCGGTGGGCATCTTCATCCGCACGCGCATCGACGAGTCGCCCGAGTTCGAGGCCGTGAAGGCGCACCGCAAGACCGCCGCGCTGCCCGCGCGCGAAGTGGTGCTGGCGCACTGGCGGCCGCTGCTGCTGACCATCGGTGGCAAGCTGGCCGAGGTCACGCTGATCTACACCATCCTGGTGTTCTCGATCTCCTATGCGGTCACGCGGCTGGGCTTCTCGCGCGGCGATGCGCTGCATGCGCTGGTGCTGGGTTCGTCGCTGATGGTGCTGACCATTCCGCTGTTCGGCTGGCTGGCCGACCGCGTCGGCGCGCGGCGACTCTACGTGTTCGGCGGCGTGCTGCTGGCGCTGATGGCGCTGCCGCTGTTCCAGGCCATCGGCAGCGGCTCGCTCACGGCCTACACGGCGGCGATGGTGGTGGCGCTCGCGCTCAACTACCCGCTGATGTTCGCGCCGCAGTCGAATCTGTATGCGGCGCAGTTCCCGGCCGAGCTGCGCTACTCGGGCATCTCCATCGGCATCCAGATGGCCGCCGCGCTCGGCGGCGGGCTGGCGCCGATCATCGCGGCGACGCTGGTGGCGAAGTACGGCAGCATCGTGCCGGTGGGGGCGTATGTGGCGGTGCTGGGGGCGGTGGCGGCGCTGTCGGCGTGGAAGATGCGGCCGGCGGCGAACGAGAGGTGACTCTTTGCTGGACTCCTTCCCCCTCTGGGGGAAGGCCGGGATGGGGGCACCGGGCGGCCGATGTTCGCGGGGCGATGGATGCGCCCGGTGCCCCCACCCCGGCCCTCCCCCAGCGGGGGAGGGAGCAAATCAGGAATGACCGTCCACGCGCATCTGGAACAGGAAGTACGGCGGGATGCACGCCCCGCGCCCCTCGGGCTGGCCTTCGGCCTGTGCGCAGATGTAGTCGTCGCGGCAGGGCGCGGTGGCCGAGCAGCTGCGCAGGTTGCCGGGGCGCGTGTGCTTCGCGAGGCATTCGCCGAAGGGGCGCCTGGCCGCAAGGCACTGGTTGAAGTCGCTGAGGATCGCGATGCCGCCGCACGTGCCGTTCGGATCCTTGGGATCGCAGGGGCCCGAGCACATGCCGCCCGGAAAGCCGACCGAAGTCTTCTCGCAGACCGAGGCGGCGCTTTCGCAGGCGGTGCGCGGCAGCTTCTCGGCGCGGTCTAGCCAGGGGTTGGCCGAGGCCGTGATGCGCGTGGGTTCGCAGCGCGCGCCGACGATCGCCGGCTCCGGTCGTGTGTTCGCATCGAGCGGCTCCGCGAGCGGCCGGAAGGGATCGGGCTTCGGCGTGGTCAGAGCGACCTGCAGGTAGCGCGCACGGCGCGCGAGTTCGTCCTGCAGATGCGGCGAGTGCGGCACCGCGAGCGCATTGCCGGGCGTGAAGCTGCGCGAGGCGCTGCGGCGGTCCACGCCCAGCAGATGGAAGCCCGCGACCGCGCGGCTCTGGTGGCAGCCCATGCAACTGAGGTCGTCGAGCCGGCGCAGCAGGGCCCGCGGCGACTGCAGCGTGCGACTGCCGGGCACGGCCTGCCATTCGCTTTCGGGGAAGAGCTGCTCGAACGGGCGGTTGGCGAGGCGCTCGAGGCCGCGCGGCGCGACCGAGATGGCCTCGGTGGCGAGGAAGCGCTCGGGGATCTTGAGCGTGGCTTCGTCGAGCGCGCGCAGGTTCTCGGGCTGGCGAAGCCATTGCTTGAGTTCCTGGCGCAGCGGCGCGCTGGCCTTGAGCTTCGCGACATCGGGCGTGTTCTCGAGCGGACCCACGTCGTAGCGCTTCGCGCCGGCATTCCAGCGGAAGGCCCGCAGCATGTATTCGGCATGGCCGCCGAGATCGGGCCGCACGGCCGAGGGCCAGCGCACGCTCTGCAGGTTCACCGTGAGTTGCGAGATGCG
>NZ_JBZAYE010000426.1:0-6479 GCF_058244205.1 Variovorax sp. 20P10.2.4 | reverse complement strand
CCGAACCCGCGCACCCGGCCTACCTCGACGCGCCCTACGCCGTGCTGCCGGGCCGCAAGCAGCCCACGCCGGCGCAGCTCGGCGAACTGGGCCGGCGCATCTTCTTCGACGGCAGCCTCTCGGCTTCGGGCAAGGCCTCGTGCGCGAGCTGCCACGATCCCCAGCACGCCTGGGGACCACCGAATGCGCTGTCGGTGCAACTGGCCGGCCCCGACGGCCGCACCGAGGGCCCGCGCGCCGTGCCTTCGCTGCGCTACCTGCAGACCTTGACCGCGTTCACCGAGCACCACCACGACAACGACGGCGACGACAGCGTCGATGCCGGTCCCACGGGTGGGCGCATGTGGGACGGCCGCGCAGGCTCGGCCCACGAGCAGGCGGCGCTGCCGCTGCTGTCGCCGGCCGAGATGGCCAATGCCTCGGTCGAGGAGGTGGTGCGCAAGCTCGAACACGCGGCCTATGCGGGCGACATGCGCGCCGCCTTCGGCGACGAGGTGTTCGCGGATCCGAAGATGGCGTTTCGCGCAGCCGGACTAGCGCTCGAAGCGTTCCAGCAGTCGCCGACGGACTTCTACCCCTTCAGCAGCAAGTACGACGCCGCGCTGCGCGGCAAGGCCGCGCTCAGCCCCGCCGAGATGCGCGGCCTCGCCCTCTTCAACGCCGAGGACAAGGGCAACTGCGCTTCCTGCCACATCAGCGAGCGCACGCCCGACGGCGCCTTCCCGCTGTTCAGCGACTTCGGCCAGATCGCGCTCGGCGTGCCGCGCAACCGCAAGCTCGCGGCCAATGCCGACCCCGACTATCACGACATGGGCGTGTGCGGCCCGATCCGTACCGACATGAAGGACCATCCCGAGTACTGCGGCCTGTTCCGCACGCCCTCGCTGCGCAATGTGGCGGTGCGCCAGAGCTTCTTCCACAACGGCGTGTTCCATTCGCTCGAGGAAGTGATCCGCTTCTACGCGCAGCGCGACACGGCGCCGCAGCGCTGGTATGCGCGCGGCAAGGACGGCAAGGTGCACCCGTACGACGACCTGCCCGCGCAGTACCACGCCAACATCAACACCGACCCGCCCTTCGGCCAGAAGCCCGGCGGCAAGCCGGCGCTCAGCGAGGCCGAGATCCGCGATGTGGCGGCCTTCCTGCGCACGCTGACCGACGCCGACCAGCACAACGCGCCCGATCCCGGCACGCTGCGCACGGCCGCGCGCAGGCCCTGAACGTCGGCATCCGCCTACACGCGCTGCCGCTTCGCCCGACAGCGGGCCGCCATGCGGCAGCGCATCATTCCCGAGTCGGATCGCCCGCCGCATGCGCGCCGACATCGCGAGCGCGCCAGGCCGGCCGCCCGGATTCCTCCCGACGGCGCCCTTGCGTGACGACATGCCCGACCTTCTTCCGAACGGCGATGCGCAGCCGCCATCGCCCCGTGCTCCGCCCGCTTCCCCTCCTGCTGCTCCCGCGGCCTCCACCGGCAGCCGGCGCCCCTTTGCCGTGAACTGGGCGCTGTCCACCTGGAGCGCCACCACCCTGGGCCCCGGCGGCCGACCGTCGGCCCCATCGATGGACAGCCTCATGGACGCCGCCATGCACGGCGTGCGCAACTCGCTGTCCGCGATCCGCCTCGGCGTGGACCTGCTCGCGCGGCGCGGCGACCTGAACGAGGCCGACGCGGTGCTCGAGCACATCGACAGCGCGGCCGTGCGCGCCCACGAGCAGGCCGAGGAGCTCGCGGACTTCTGCCGGCTCGCGGCCGGACGGCCCATCGCCATGGTCGCGAAGCGCTTCCCGCTGCATCAGGTGGTCGGCGAGGCGATCGAGGCGCGGCGTTCCTCGCACGAGGCGATCGCGATCGAGCACGACCGGCTCGGCCATGGCGAGGGTCTCGGCGATCCGGCACGCATCGCGCAGTTCGTGCGGCTCGCGCTCGAGGAGCTCGCGCCGCGGGCCGCGTCGCGCTGCATCGTGGTCAGCGAGATCGATGGCGCGCGCTTCCGCATCGCCGTGCATGCGGGCGATGCGCCAGCGCGGGACGCCATCGAAACGCCGGGCCAGCATCTGGCCCGCGCGCACCGCCAGGCACTGTTGCGTGCCATCGCGAACGCGCACCGCGGCGAACTGCGCCTCGTGGCCGGCGCGTCGATCGAGGGACGCTTCGGCGGGGACCGCTGACTATCATCGGTCTCCTTTCCGCCAAGGAGCACGCCGCGTGCCCCCTGCCAGCATATGGATCGTCACGCCGCCCGGCTATGCCCACAGCGGCGCCTTCGAGGAATTCGCGCTCGCGCTGAGCGAAGGCCTGCGCGAACTCGGCGTGGCCGCGCCGATCGTGCACCGCCGCCCCGAGGGCGAGACGATCGTGCTCGGCGCCAACCTGCTGCCCTCGATCTCCGACCGGCCGCCGCGCCGCGCGATCCTGTTCAACCTCGAGCAGCTGTCGCCCGGCTCGCCCTGGTGGTCCGAGCGCTACCTCGACCTGCTGCGCCGGCGACCGGTGTGGGACTACAGCGCGCGCAACGTGGCGCTGCTGCGTTCGATGGGCATCGCGGCCACGCTGTGCGAGGTGGGCCATGCCGACGCGCTGCGGCGCATCGTGCCGCGCGAGACGCCGGACATCGACGTGCTGTTCTACGGCTCGGTCAACGACCGGCGGCGCGACGCACTGCGGGCCCTCGAGGACGCGGGCCTGCGCGTGGTCGCGCTGTTCGGCGTCTATGGCGCCGCGCGCGACGACTACATCGCGCGCAGCCGGATCGTGCTGAACCTGCACCACTACGAGGGCCGGCTGTTCGAGGTGGTGCGCGTGTCCTACCTGCTGGCCAACGGCTGCTGCGTGGTGTCCGAGACCGGCGACGACCCCGAGGCCGAGCGCGCGTACGCGGGCGCCGTGGCCTTCACTTCGTACGACGGCATCGTGCCGACCTGCCTCGCACTGCTGCGCGACGATGCGCGGCGGCGCGCGCTCGGCGCCAACGGGCTGGCGCTGATGCAATCGCGGCGGCAGGCCGATGCCCTGCGCGCCGCGATCGCGCAGACGCCGGGCGCCTAGAAATCGAAGCGCGCCGACACCTCGAAGCTGCGCCCCGGGGCCAGCAGCACCTGGCTCACCGCGCGCCCGCCCCAGGTGGCGTAGAGCCGGTCCGTGAGGTTGCGCACGCGGAAGGTCAGCAGGGCAGGCTTCAGGCGGTAGCTGACGGCCGCGTCGACGGTGGTGTAGCCCTCGATGCGGATCTGGTTCGCGGTGTCGGTGAAGACGTGGCCGGCATGGTTGAGCGAGAGGAACCACTCGAAGTTCGAGTTGTCGGGGCGCCAGGTGGCGAACAGGTTGGCCACGTGGCGCGGCACGTTGGGCGGGGTGTTGCCCACGCGCGAGACGCCGCCGGCCTCCACCAGGGTGTCGAAGCGCGCATCGAGCGCCGCGAGGTTGCCAGCCAGCGTGAGCTGGCGCGTGGGTCGCCACACGGCCGAGAGCTCGACGCCGCGCGAGGACTGGCGGCCGTTGTTGACGGTGTCGCCGGGCTTGTTGGGATCGCGCGAGAGCACGTTGTCGAGCTCGATCTTGTAGAGCGCGGCGGTCCACTCGAGCCGGGCCTCGGGCAGGCTCTGCTTGAAGCCGACCTCGGCCTGCTTGCCGCGCGACATCGGGAAGTTGGCATTCGACTGCGACAGCAGGAAGAACGAGCCCACGGGCACGGTGGCGTTGGTGTACTGCGCGTAGACGCTGGATTGCGGCGACAGGTCGTAGACCGCGCCGAGCCGGCCCGAGTCGGTGCGGTAGCTGGTGTCGAAGCGGCTGTAGCCGCCGGTGTTGAGGTCGGCGATGCCGCGCTGCACCTTGGTGCGGTCGTGGCGCCAGCCGCCCACCAGCGTGAGGCCGGGCAGCGGCTTGAGCGCATCCTCGACGAACACCGAACTCACGTCGACGCGCGAGGTGGTGTCGGTGCGGTTGCCGGCGCCGGTGGCGCTCAGGCGCGGATCGTCGCTGTAGAAGCCCGTGAACGGCGCGAGCGCCGGCACGCGCAATGCGGCGGCGGTCGAGGCCTGGCCGTCGGAGAAGCGGCGCTGGCTGTCGAAGCGGGTGCCGCTGAGCTCGCCGCCGATCACGAAGCGGTTGTCCATGCCGCCGAAGGTGCCGTGGTGGGTGGCGTCGAAGCGCTCGAGCCAGAAGTCCTGGTCGTGCGTGATCCGGGTCTGGTCACGCGCGATGCTCGCGGGCGCGACGAACACGGCGCTCTCGGAGTTGCGGAACAGGCGCTGCGACTTGTTGGCCGCCACCGTGTTGCGCCACGACCAGTTGTCGCCGAGGCGGCCGCTCAGGCGCGCGCTGAGCCAGTAGGTCTCGGAGGTGTTCTCGTTGTCGAGCACGTTGTAGTTGATGCGCGCGATGCGCCGGTCGATGACGCGGCCGTCGGGCGTGCGCACCACGCCCGTGGGCTCGGTCGCGAACCAGGCCGGCACCAGCGGCGTGCCCCAGTAGGCCTTGTTGTCGTCCTTCAGGTAGTCGAAGCTCAGGTCGAGCTTGACCGAGCCGCCGAGGTCGAAGGCCAGGCCGCTGGTGAAGTGATCCATGCGCTCGCCGCTGCCCGGCACGTTGCCGGCGCGGCTGTCGTTGTGGCTGTAGTCGAGGCGGTAGGCGCCCGACTCCCCGACCGGCCCGCCGAAGCCCACGCCCAGCCGCGTGGCGCCGAAGCTGCCGTAGCCGACCGACAGCTCGCGGTTCGGGTTGTTGCGGTCGGGCCGCTTGGTCACGAAGTTGACGACGCCGCCGATCGCGCCCTCGCCGTCGAGCACCGAGGCCGGGCCCTTGAGCACCTCGATGCGGTCGTAGTTCCAGGTGTCCTGCACGCGGTTGGTGACGCCCGCGCCCGAGGTGCGCACGCCGTCGTAGAGATACAGCAGGCTGGTGAAGCCGCGCGTCGACAGCGTGGTCGGCGAGGACGGCGGCCCGCCGCCCGCGAGGCCGGTGACGCCGCGCAGCGCCTCGCTGAAGGTGCGCGCGCCGCGCTGCTGGATCAGGTCCTGCGACAGCACCTCGACCGAGGCCGGCGTCTCGCGCACCGTGAGGCCCAGGCGCGAGGCGCTGCCGCTGCTGCCCTCGAGGTGCAGGCCCTCGGCGTCGCGGTTGCCTTCGACCGTGATCGCGCCCAGCGCCTGTTGCGCCTGCGGCGCCGGTTGTTCCTGTGCCTGCGCGCCCGCCATGGACAACGCGGCGATGGCCGCGGCCACGCCCGACATCGTGTGTTTCATCTGAAATTCCCTCCGGAGATTGATCGTTCTTTTTGCGTGCGCGCTCAGGCCACCGAGAAGCGGCGCAGCCGCCAGCCCGCGAGGCCGAACAGCAGCAGGCTCGGCAGCAGCAGTTGCAGCACGGCCTCGAGCGCGCGGTCGCGCAGCTCGCGCGGCGATTCCTCGCGCCATGCAAAGCGGGGGATGCGGTCGAAGTCGGCCGGCACCAGCGCGCTGCGTTCCTCGATGCGCGGAAAGAAGAAGTGCTTCCACGCGAGATGAAAGCCCACCGTCTGCGCGACGAACTGCGCATGGCGCCGCGCGCCGGTGCCGGCCAGCCCGGTCATGCCCTCGTAGGCCACGGCCGCGGGCGACAGCGCGCCGAAGCGCTCGAGCAGCCGCTGCTGGCCCGCGTGCTGGCGCTCGAAGCGCTCGAGCTCGGGCGCGATCGCCTCGTCGATCTCGCGCTCGATGCGGTAGTTGGCGAGGCCGCGCGCGCTGATCTCGATCTTGCCGTCGCGCGGCAGCAGCAGCGCGCCCTGGCCGACGTGCTTGTAATCGGTGCTCAGCAGCTCGGCATGGCGCTTCATCGCCGCGGCCGTGAGCGTGCGCGTCTGGGTCGCGAGCTCGGTGCGCGAGGGCGCGGGGCTGGCCTGCGTGACCGCGAGGTTGAGCAGCACCGGCGCCACCAGCACCAGCAGCACCCACGCGATCATCAGCACCATGGCATTGGTGGCCGAGGGCGCGCCGAAGGCATTGACCGCCACCACCAGCGCGAACCAGAACAGCGCATAGGCGCCCACCAGCAGCGCCCACCAGAAGGTGACCGTGCCCGCGCCCGGCGCGGAAGGCGCGAAGCCCGCCTGCCGCGCCAGCAGCAGCACGCCCACGGGCAGCAGCACCGCCGGCACCAGCAACGCGGCGGCGCGCACCGCGAGCTTGCCGGCCAGCAGCGTGCGCAGGCGCAGCGGTTGCGAGAGCAGCAGGCGCAGGGTGCCGTTCTCGCGCTCGGCCGACAGCAGGTTGTAGCCGAGCACGAAGATCAAGAGCGGCAGCAGGTAGACGAGCACGAAGGCCAGGTCGAACTGGCCGCTCAGCAGGTACCAGGGGTTCTCGATGTCACTCGGGTTCATGAAGGCCACGCGGCTCTGGTGCGTGACGCGGAACTGGCTCGGGAACAGGTCGCTGCGCCCGAGCGCGACCGGCCCGAGCGGCGCGCTCGGCAGGATCGCGTGCTGCGCGCCGTAGCTGCT
>NZ_JBZAYE010000425.1:0-6494 GCF_058244205.1 Variovorax sp. 20P10.2.4 | reverse complement strand
GTGAAACACGATGTGCGCATCGCCGAGATGGACTTCGGCGCCTGGGAAGGGCAGTCCTGGTCGGCCATCGCACTCGCCGAGCTCGATGCCTGGACCGCCGACTTCGCAGACACCCGCGCCGGCGTGCATGGCGAGAGCGTGCGTGTCTTCATGGCACGCGTGGCCGGCGCTTACGACGACTGGCAAGCCGGGCAGGGCGATGCGCTGTGGGTCGCGCATGCGGGTGTGCTGCGCGCCGTGTCGCTGCTGCATGCGGGCACGCGCTGTCCGCGCGATGCCACCGAGTGGCCGTCGACGCCGCTGCCCTTCGGCGGCTGGCAGGTGGTCGAGCTCCGGTCGCTCTGACGCCGGCTCAGCGCTTGGGCGCGGGCGTCTTCGGCTTGTAGTCGCAGTAGGTCGACACCGCGCAGTCCCAGCAGCGCGGCGTGCGCGCCACGCAGACATAGCGTCCGTGCAGGATCAGCCAGTGGTGCGCATGCAGCCGGTATTCGAGCGGCACGCGCTTCTCGAGCTTGAGCTCGACCTCGAGCGGCGTCTTGCCCGGCGCCAGCCCGGTGCGGTTGCCGACGCGGAAGATGTGGGTGTCGACCGCGATGGTGGCTTCGCCGAAAGCCACGTTGAGCACCACGTTGGCGGTCTTGCGGCCCACGCCGGGCAGGGCCTCGAGCTCGGCGCGCGTGCGCGGCACCTCGCCGCCGTGCTGCTCGACCAGCATGCGGCAGGCCTCGATCAGGTGCTTGGCCTTGCTGCGGTACAGGCCGATGGTCTTGATGTAGCCCTCCAGGCCCTCGACGCCGAGGTCGAGGATCGCCTGCGGCGTGTTGGCCACGGGGAACAGCTTGCGCGTCGCCTTGTTCACGCCCACGTCGGTGGCCTGCGCCGACAGCAGCACGGCGGCCAGCAGCTCGAAGGGCGTGTCGTATTCGAGTTCGGTCTCGGGCGTGGGGTTGGCGGCCTGCAGGACGGCGAAGAAGGGCGCGATGTTTTCTTTTTTCATGGGGCGGGACAAAGGCACGCGCAATATATCGCTGAAACGGGAATGACCTACGCAACTTAATTTCCCGCGGCTTTCGCCACAATGGCGGCCAGAAAGTGAGACTGACCATGCAATTCGCCTCCCGCCTCGACAACGTCGAAACCTCCGCCATCCGCGAACTCTTCAAGCTGCTGGGCAAGCCCGGCATCATCAGCTTCGCGGGCGGCTTCCCCGACAGCGCGATGTTCGACGTCGAGGGCCTCAAGGAGGCGAGCCAGAAGGTGCTGGCCGAGGAGGCCGGTGGCGCGCTGCAGTACGGCGCCACCGAAGGCTACGAGCCGTTGCGCGCGCAGCTCAGCGCTTTCATGAAGACCAAGGGCGTCGAGGTCGACCCCAGCGGCCTGATCGTCACCACCGGCAGCCAGCAGGCGCTCGATCTGCTGGGCAAGACCATGATCTCGCCCGGCGACAAGGTGATCGTCGAGGGCCCGACCTTCCTGGCCACCATCCAGTGCTTCCGCCTCTACGGCGCCCAGCTCATCAGCGCGCCGATCGACGCCAACGGCGTGAAGACCGACGAGCTCGAGAAGCTGATCGCCGAGCACAAGCCCAAGTTCGTCTACCTGATCCCCACCTTCGGCAACCCCAGCGGCGCGATGCTGAGCCTGGAGCGCCGCAAGAAGGTGCTCGAGCTGGCCGTGAAGTACCAGACGCTGATCGTCGAGGACGATCCCTACGGCGACCTCTATTTCGGCGAGGCGCCGCCCCCGTCGATCCTGGCCCTGAGCAAGGACGTGCCCGGCAGCCGCGAGCTGCTCGCCCATTGCGGCAGCCTCAGCAAGGTGCTGAGCCCGGGCCTGCGCATCGGCTGGATGATCGCGCCGGCCGAGCTGCTGGCCAAGGCCACCATGTGCAAGCAGTTCAGCGATGCCCACACCAGCACCTTCTCGCAGGCCACCGCGGCCCAGTACCTCAAGAGCGGCCGCATGCCGGCTACGCTGGCGCATGTGCGCGAGGTCTACGGCCAGCGCGCCAAGGCCATGGGCCAGGCGCTGCAGCGCGAGCTCGGCGACGCGGTGAGCTTCACCCAGCCCAATGGCGGCCTGTTCTTCTGGGCCCGCCTCACGGGCGCCAACGGCAAGCTGGCCAATGCCAACGAACTCGCCAAGCGCGCGATCGAGAAGCTGGTTGCCTTCGTGCCCGGCGCGCCGTTCTATGCCGAGAACCCCGACGTGGCGACCCTGCGCCTGAGCTTCGCGACCGCCGACGTGGCGAAGATCGAAGAGGGCGTCAAGCGCCTCGGCCAGGCGCTGTAGAGCCGGCTGTCAGGGCGAGCGGTGCAGCCGGGGCGCCGCGAGCAGCGCCAGGTTGTCCGCAATGGCCGCATCCACGTTCGGATAGCGGCCTTTCATCTTCGAGAGCGTCATGATGGTCTGCAGCGCCTTCAGGTCCTTGACCGAGGGCGCGACCTTGATCTGCGCGATGGCCGCGGTGGGATTGCCGCCGTTGATCAATGCCATCACCTTGCTTGCCCAGTCGTTCGCGCGCGCCATGTCTTTCACCTGCTTTCCGTTGAGCCGCCGACTGTACACAGTGGCGCGGCGGGGCATTGGTTACCATCACCCATGAGAAAAACCTTCCAGCTTCAGGTCGAGGGCAAGCACCCCGACCGCCTCCTCGAAGCCATCAAGCACGAAATCCGCAAGTACATCAAGCGCGAGCGCGGCCATGCACTGCCGGCCGGCGCCGATTTCTGGGACTTCGATTGCCGCTTCGGCAGCACCGCCGACAACGCCGAGACCATCCACCTGTCGGCCATCACCGCCAGCATCGACCACGTGGTGGCCGAGGGCGGCAAGCAGTTCTACCTCGAGAGCCTCGCGAAGCCGGCCACGCGCAAGGCGCGGCCGGCGGAACCGTCCGACGCTGAATAGTCCTACGGTCATCGAGCGCGCATGGAGGCAAGGCCCTCCTGGCGCCCGGTGGTAGAAAACCGGCTCGACGGGCGATGACCGGCATCGCCTTCCCCTCCACGGTCGACACGGGGCATTGCATGATCAAGACGGCGGCGAAGTCATTCCTGGGAGCACTCGGCTACACCATGCAGCGAACGTCGACCGCGCAGGCGGCGCGCGCCGACATCGACGCCGGCCTGGCCGAGATCGGCGCGAAGACGCTGCGGATCGATCAGCTCGAAGCCACCCTTGCCGACGGCGCGATGCGGTTGGCGTCGCTCGAGCGGGACCTCGCCCACGCCCACGGCGGGCTGGAATCCCTGGGCCTGCGGGCGCCGTTCACCTGTCCTGCGTGCGGCGGCCATGAGGCGCTCAAGATGCTCAAGCACTACCACGGCGACCTGGTCAAGTGCTCGGGCTGCAAGGCGCAACTGATGTGGCCGCTGCCGTCCAACGAGGAACTGGCCGCCATCTATGGCGCCCGCAACGCCTTCACCGACATCGGCGACGACGATGTCGCGCGCTACCGGGCCGATCCATCGGACAAGGCCAACCATGCCCGGCACATTGCCCGCATCCTCGAGCGATTCGGCCAGCCCGGCGATGCCACCGTGATCGAGGTCGGCTGCATGCACGGCCTAGTCATGCTGGAGCTCGGAAAGCTCGGGTACGACTGCATCGGCGTCGATCCCTCGCCCGAAGGGATCGCGTTTCTCAACGCCCATGGAGGGCGCGGCTATTGCGGCACCCTGTCCGATGCGGCCCTGTCCCTGCCGCGCGCGAACGCGGTGGTGAGCTTTCATGCACTCGAGCACATGCCCGATCCCTATGCGGCGCTGCGGCGCATCCATGACCTGCTGCTGCCGGGCGGCGTGCTCGACATCGCGGTGCCCTGCTGGGGTGGACTGGTCGCGCAGCGACAGCTCGACCGATGGAAGTGGTTCGCGCCGCCGTTCCATCTCCACTACTTCACCGAGGAGGCCTTGCTGCCCTTCCTCGCGTCGATCGGCTTCGAGGTGCGCGAGCTCACCGGCGTGACCGGGGAACACGAGGTCGACGAGCTGTCCGATGCCTTCGGCCTGAAGGAGGCATTGCCGCCCGCCGAACGCCTGGCGGCGATGGACCTGATGCGCAAGCTGCGGCTGGGCGAAGCCCTGGAAGTGACGGCCGTGCGCGTCACTCCCGCCACCTAGCTCATCGGGCCAGCGCCTGCGCCAGCCGCAGGCCGTGCCGCTGCTCCACCTCCTGCAGCGAACGCGCGATCGACGGGTGCAGCCGCACCCCGTCCCTCGATTGCGCCTCCCGACGCTTCAACCCGCCTTCACCCGGCAGCCGCACCGGCTTCGCCGGGTCGATGGGCGCATTGCCGCGGCAGCGCTCGGCCACCTCGTCCATTTGCCGCAGGAAGGCCGCCTTGCCGCCGAAGGCATGCAGGTCGTGCAGCGTGACATGCACGGTCGCGCCCCAGCCCTCGGGCGGGTCGGCGCGGCCGTGGCCCGCGAGGCCGCCGGTCAGCGCCTCGACCAGCAGCGCCATGCCGTAGCCCTTGTGGCCATGGCTCAGGCCGCCCACCGGCAGCAGGGTGCCGGGCGGGCTGTCGAACAGCACCTGCGGATCGTTCGAGGGCCGGCCCTGCGCGTCGATCAGCCACTGCTCGGCGAAGGTCTCGCTGGCCGCGCGCTTGCGGTTGCTCATGCCGTTGGTGGTGATGGAGGCCGAGATGTCGACCATCACGCCGCCCTGCGAGAGCCCGAAGCCCAGCGCCAGCGGGTTGGGCGTGAACACGGCCTGCGTGCCGCCGAAGGGCGCGACGCTCGCGGTGTTGGGGTCGGAGCAGGCCAGCAGCATCAGCATGTCCTCCTGCAGCGCGCGCAGCATGTAGACCGCGAGGCAGGCGATGTGGTGGCTGCGGCGGATCACCAGCGAGGCGGTGCCGAGTTCGCGGGCGCGCGGGATCAGCAGGTCGAGGCCTTGCTCCATGAGCCAGGGGCCGGGCAGGCGCCGGCCGTCCCACAGCACGGCGGCGGGGCGGTCCGACAGCACCTCGGGCACGCCCTCGCGTGCCATGTCGCCCGCCTCGAGTTCCTTCGCATAGCCCGCGAGCAGCGCGAGGCCGTGGGTGTCGTGGCCCAGCAGGTCGCCCTCGACCAGCGTGCGCGCCACGCTCGCGGCCATCGGCGCGGCGAGGCTGCACTTCTGCAGCAGGGCATCGGCATAGGCGACCAGCGCCGGCGCGTTGTAGAGGGGGGCTTCGGACGAGGGGACGGCTTGGTTCATGCCGCCATTCTGGGTCACTCGGGCTTGATGTTGGCGATGGCCGCGATCTTGCGGAAGCGCGCGATCTCCTCGAGGTGGAAGCGCTGCATCTTCTCGGGCGGGTAGGGCATGAGCTCGGCGCCCGACTTGCGCACGAAGGCGCGTGCGTCCTCGGTGGCCAGCGTCTTCTGCAGCGCCTCGGCGAGTTTCGCGGTGACGTCGTCGGGCGTCTGCGAGCGCACGTAGAACGACACCCAGCTGTACTGCACGTACTCGTTGAAGCCCTTCTCGCGGATCGTCGGCACGCTGGGCAGGTCGGGGTTGCGCGCTTCGCCCGAGACCGCGAGCGGGCGCAGTTTGCCGCCCTTGATCAGCGGCATCGCGCCGCCGAGGTCGACCAGCGCGAAGTCGAGCTGGTTGCCGATCACGTCGGTCATGATCGGCGCCTGTCCCTTGTAGGGCACGTTGGTGAAGTCGCCGCCGGCCACGTTGGCGAGCCAGGCCGCCGCGAGCTGGTAGCCCGCGGAGTAGGTGCCGACGGTGAGCGACTTGCTCCTGCTGGCGGCCAGCAGCGCCTCGATGCTCGCGAACGGCGAATCGTTCGAGACCACCACCACGTTCATGCCGCGCGTCAGGCCCGACACCGGCTTGTAGTCCTTCACCGAGTCGTAGCCCAGGTCCTTGATGGTCAGCGGGTTCACGGCCATCGGCGAGTTGCTCGCCAGCAGCAGCATGTAGCCGTCGGCCGGCGCGTTCTTCACCTGCTGCAGCGCGATGATGCCGTTGGCGCCGGGCTTGTTCTCGACCACCACCGCCTGGCCGAGCTGCGCGGCGAGCTGGTCGCCGAAGTAGCGCGCCGAGTTGTCCGAGCCGCTGCCGGGCGTGAACGGCACCACGATCTTGATCGGCCGCGTCGGAAAGGCCGTGCCCTGCGCGAAGGCCGGTCCCGCCACCGCCGCGCCCGCCGTTCCCGCCAATGCCAGCAACAGCCGGCGCCTGCTTGTCTCCATTTTTTTGCTCCTGAGTTCGTGACTGAACCGGTCGTTCGCCGACCTGCCCGGGCTTCGGGCTGGTCAAATAATAATACATATGTGCTTTTAAAAAACATGTATCTGTTATATCGTTGAAAAAGAACAGCCAGACAGGAGTCCCATGAGCACAGCAGCGAATCCGTCCGACCTCTCGATCCACCGCGCCGGCCACACGGCCACGGTGGAGATGTGCCGGCCGCCCCACAACTTCTTCGACCTCGCGCTGATCTCGGCGCTGGCCGAGGCCTTCGAATCGCTGCAGGCCGACCCGGCATG
>NZ_JBZAYE010000424.1:0-6541 GCF_058244205.1 Variovorax sp. 20P10.2.4 | reverse complement strand
CGTGGGCACCTACAAGGGCCTGTGGCGGCCGCTGATCCAGGCCTCGGGCCAGGGCAACACGCCCTACCGCATCGACTGGCGCGAGCTCAACAACGGCGTGCTGCACATCGAGGCGATCAACGGTGACGCGCTCGACCTGGGCTCGGGCAGCGAGATCCCGCCGGTTTTCGCGGCGCGGCAGAAGTCGAGCGTGAAGCTGGTGGCGGTGACGCACGAGGACCTCAACAACCAGGCCACGCTGGCACGCAAGGACGCACCGATCCGCAGCATCGCCGACTTCAAGGGCAAGCGCGTGGGCTACGTGCGCGCCACCACCTCGCACTACTACCTCGCCAAGCAGCTGGCCGAGGCCGGCCTGGGCTTCAACGACATCCAGGCCGTGAGCCTGACGCCGGCCGACGGGCTGTCGGCCTTCGCGCGCGGCGACCTCGATGCCTGGGCCATCTACGGCTACAACGGCCAGCTCGCGCGCATCCAGTACGGCGCGCGCACCATCAAGACCGGCGTCGGCTACCTGTCGGGCAACTTCCCGATCTACGCCAACCCGCGCACGCTCGACGACCCGCTGCGCCGCGCCGCGATCGCCGACCTGCTGCAGCGGCTGCAGCGCGCCTTCGCCTGGATCAACGGCAACTTCCTCGCCTATGCGCGTGCCCAGTCGGCCGAGACCCGGGTGCCGGTGGGCGACATCGTCGAGCTGTTCAACGGCCGCAGCGGCGACTACAGCCTGGGCCCGGTCAGCGACGCGGTGGTGCGCAGCCACCAGGACGTGGCCGACACCTTCCTGCGCATCGGCGTGCTCGACGGCCCGGCCGACGTGCGGCCGCTGTGGGACCGCGGCTTCGACGGCGTGCTGCGCCAGCCGCCCGCGGCCTGATCCCTTCTTCATCCGTTTCCGACAGACACCCACCGAGAGGACACACCATGAGCCAGAACCACAACGACCACAGCGGCGTCGAATTCATCGGCATGATCCAGGGCCAGAAGGTCTCGGAGATCCATGCCGCCAAGGGCCCGGCGATCGACCGCGACTACGTGCGCGCCTTCGCCCAGGCGCACGAGCAGGCCGGCTTCGACCGCGTGCTGGTGCCGCACCACTCGACCGGCCCCGATGCCACGCTGACCGTGGCCTACGCGGCCTCGGTCACCGAGCGCATCCACTTCATGCTCGCGCACCGCCCGGGCTTCGTGGCGCCGACGCTGGCGGCGCGCCAGTTCGCCTCGCTCGACCAGTTCAGCGGCGGGCGGCTCGCGGTGCACTACATCTCAGGCGGCTCCGACGACGAGCAGAAGCGCGACGGCGACTGGCTCGACCACGACCAGCGCTATGCGCGCACCGACGAATACCTCGATGTGCTGCACAAGGTCTGGCAGGCCGACAAGCCCTTCGACCACGAGGGCGCGCACTACCGCGCGCTCAACGCCTTCTCGGAAGTCAAGCCGCTGCAGACGCGCAACGGCCGCCCGCACGTGCCGGTGTATTTCGGCGGCGCCTCGGAAGCCGCGATCCCCGTGGCCGGCAAGTACGCCGACGTCTACGCGCTGTGGGGCGAGTCGCTCGAGCAGGCGCGCGAACTCACGACCCGCGTGCGCGCCGAGGCCGCGAAGCATGGCCGCAGCGTGCGCTTCTCGGTCTCGTTCCGCCCGATCCTGGCCGAGACCGAGGAGAAGGCCTGGGAGCGTGCCGACCACATCCTGGCCGAGACGAAGCGGCTGCGCGTGGTGCAGGGCTACAACCGCGGCGGCCCGCAGCAGAGCGAGGGCGCCAAGCGCCTGCTGGCCGCGGCCGGACAGGGCACGCGGCTCGACAAGCGGCTGTGGACCGCGGTCGCGCAGGAGATCGGCGGGCGCTCCAACAGCACCGCGCTGGTCGGCACGCCCGAGCAGGTCGCCGATGCGCTGCTCGACTACTACGACCTCGGCGTCACCACCTTCCTGATCCGCGGCTTCGATCCGCTGGAGGACGCGGCCGACTACGGGCGCGAACTGATCCCGCGCACGCGCGAACTGGTGGCGCAGCGCGCGGCCTCGATCCGCAAGGCGGCCTGACCACCCTGCCTTCCTCCCTCCCCCGCTGGGGGAGGGCCGGGGTGGGGGCACGCGGCGCATCCACCGCCCCACCCCGCAGCCACCGCCGCGTGCCCCCATCCCGACCTTCCCCCAGAGGGGGAAGGAGCCCATACCCAAGAGGACATCCCCATGAGCGCCGTTCTTTCCATCGACCGCAACGCCTCGGCCCTGAAGCTCAACCCGGTGCCGACGCAGAAGTACTGGTTCGACCCGATCCCGCCGCGCACCAGCGTGCAGGCCGAGCGCCGCCACCGCCAGGAGCGCCTGGCGGGCGCCTTCCGCCTGTTCGCGCGCTTCGGCTTCGCGCAGGGCCTGGCCGGCCACATCACCGCGCGCGATCCCGAGCTGAGCGACCACTTCTGGGTCAACCCGCTGGGCATCCACTTCTCGCGCATCAAGGTCTCCGACCTGCTGCTGGTCAATGCCAGGGGCGAGACCGTGATCGGCGACCGCCCGCTCAACAAGGCGGCCTTCGCGATCCACGCGGCGATCCACGAGCACAACCCCAGGATCGTCGCGGCCGCCCATACCCACTCGACCTACGGCAAGGCCTGGTCGACCTTGGGCCGCAAGCTCGACACGCTGACGCAGGACAGTTGCGTGTTCCACGACGACGTGGCGCTGTTCGACGACTTCACCGGCATGGTGGTCGACACCAGCGAAGGCGACCGCATCGCGCAGGCACTCGGCGACAGGAAGGGCGCGATCCTCAAGAACCACGGCATCCTGACCGCCGGCCCGACGGTGGAGGCCGCGGCCTGGTGGTACATCGCGCTCGACAACGCCTGCCACACGCAGCTGCTGGCCGAGGCCGCCGGCACGCCGCAACCGATCGATGAAGCCACGGCGCGCCACACCCACGGCCAGATCGGCGGGCCCGAGGGCGCGATCCATTCCTTCGACAGCCTCTACCAGGGACTGGTCGAGGCCGAGCCCGAGCTGCTGGACTGACTCCTTCTTTCTCCTGGAACCGCCGATGAACGCATCCCTCTCCCGCCGCCGCCTCCTGCGTGCCGGCGGCGCCGCCGCCGTGGTCGCCTCGGGCGGCCTGATCGCCTCGCAGGCCTTCTCGCAGTCGACGCGCAAGCTGACCTTCGCCTGGAACGCCGCGGCCTTCTGCCTCTCGCCGGTGGTGGTGGCGCAGGAGCGCGGCTACTTCGAACGCAACGGCCTGCAGGTCGAGCTCATCAACTACACCGGCTCGACCGACCAGCTGCTCGAATCGCTGGCCACGGCCAAGGCCGACGCGGCGGTGGGCATGATCCACCGCTGGCTCAAGCCGCTGGAGTCGGGCTTCGACGTGAAGATCGTCGGCAGTTCGCACGGTGGCTGCGTGCGCCTGGTGGGCGCGAAGGCCGCGGGCGCCACCAGCCTCGCGAGCCTCAAGGGCAAGATCATCGGCGTGTCGGACATCACGAGCCCGGGCAAGAACTTCTTCTCGATCCTGCTCGCCAAGAACGGCATCGACGCCGAGCGCGACGTGACCTGGCGCCAGTACCCGGCCGACCTGCTCGACCTCGCGGTGCAGAAGGGCGAGATCCACGCCATCGCCGACGGCGATCCGAACGTCTACCTGATCGAGAAGCGCAACAAGGGTGCGTTCGTCGAGATCGCGAGCAACCTCACGGGCGAGTACAAGGACAAGGTCTGCTGCATCGTCGGCGCGCGCGGCGAACTGGTGCGCAAGGACAAGGCCACCGTGGCCGGGCTGGTGCGCGCCATCGCGCAGGCCTCGGACTACGTGGCCGAGAACCCGAACGAATCGGCCAAGCTGTTCGCCAAGTACTCGCCCAAGGTGCCGGTGGAGGACCTGCGCGCGCTGCTGGGCACGCTCACGCATGCGCACCATCCGCTGGGCCGCAGCCTGCGCGACGAGGTCGCGTTCTACGCGGCCGACTTCCGCAACGTGGGCGTGCTCAAGAAGAGCACCGACCCGGCGCGCTTCGCGGACCACGTGTCGTACGACCCGCTGGCCTGAGCACGGTCACGCCATGACGAACCGCATGCCATCCGCCAGCCGCCGCCGCTTCATCGCCCAGGGCGGCGCCGCCGCGACCATTGCCGCCCTGCCCGCCTTCGCGCTGCAGGCCCGTGCCCAGGCGCGCCCGTTGCTCAAGGCCGGCGACCAGAAGGGCGGCCTGCGCGCGCTGCTCGAGGCCGCGGGCGGGCTCGAGGGCCTCTCGTACGACATCCAGTGGTCGGAATTCCCGGCCGCCGCGCCGCTGGCCGAGGCACTGAACGCGGGCGCCGTCGATTCGGGTCCGATCGGCGATGCGCCGCTGATCTTCGCGCTCGCGGCCGGCACGCGCGTGAAGGCGATCGGCGCCAACCGCTCCGACTCCTACGGCACGGCCGTGCTGGTGCGACCCGACTCGCCGTTCAAGAGCGCGGCCGAGCTCAAGGGGAAAAGCGTGGCCACCAACCGCGGCTCCATCGGCCACTACGTGACGCTCAAGGCCATCGTCGCGGCGGGGCTGAAGCCCGAGGACATCAACCTGCGCTTCCTCGCGCCGGCCGACGCCAAGCTCGCGCTCACGCAGGGCTCGGTCGATGCCTGGGCCACCTGGGAGCCCTACACCGCGCTGGCCGAGACCAGCGGCCATGCGCGCGTGCTCGCCAGCGGCCGCGGCCTGCTGCCGGGCCTGAGCTACCTCGCGGCCACCGACGCGGCGATCGCCGCCAAGCGGCCGGTGCTGCAGGACTTCCTGCAGCGCGTGGTGCGCGCGCAGCAATGGTCCTATCGCAACGTCGATGCCTTTTCCGCCACGCTCGCGCGCATCATCGGCATCCCGCCCGAGGCCGCCAGGCTGCAGTTCGAGCGGCGCCAGCAGAAGTGGGTGCCGATCGATGCGCAGGTGGTCGCCGACCAGCAGGGGACGGCGGACTTCTACCGGCAGGTGGGGCTGATCAAGCAGGCGCTCGATGTGAAGACCACCTTCGACACCGGCTTCGGCATCGCGGCCGGCTGAAGTCCTTCGCTCACTCCAGCACGATCCGCTTCTCGCCCGCCGTCGCGTCGAACAGCAGGCGCCGCGGCGTGCCCGCGGGCGTCCAGCGCACCCACTCGACGCCCAGGCCGGCGTGGTTGGGATTGCCGGTCTTCATGAACGCGCCCACGCTGCCCATCATCGCGGCCGACAGCGCCTCGCGGCCCGGCCGGTTGGCATCGGTGTAGTTCATCGAGAACATGCCCTTGCCGAAGTTGCCGAACATGAACGGGATGTCGGTGGAATGGCCCGCGCCGTACAGCGTGTTCCACGGCTCGGGGCCCTGCGACCAGTCGAAGCGGTAGGCATAGACCTCGGGCTGGTGCGCCTGGAACAGGGTGAGCGCCGAGGTGATGCTGGCCGCGAAGCTCGCGGCCGTGACCGCCTTGCCGGCCGCGTTGTAGGCATCGACCGTGACACCGGGCTTGAGCACGCTCGCGAGCGTGGCCGAACCCGGCGCGGTGGGCCGGTTCGGATCGAAGTCGTACATCATCAGGAAGCGCGTGGCGTCGTCGACCTGGTAGTAGGACTGCAGGAACATCTTGCCCTCGTCGCGCGTGGTGCCCGCGAGCAGCGGCACCTTGCGGTACTCGCCCGCCTCGACCGCGGTGCGCGCGACGGCGGGCAGCACGGTGCCGTCGCCGATGTTGTCGGCCTGGCCCGAGGACAGCAACGCGAGCTGCGAGGCCGGTGCATTGCGCAGCAGGCTCGCGACCTGCGCGTCGCTCATGCCCGCGATGGTGGCGTCCACAGTGGCCTCGGTGGCCGCGCCGGTCATCACGAGCAGCTTGCGCACCACGCCCTTGGCATAGGTGTCGGCCTGCGCGGTGCTCGAGATCTTCACGCCCATGCTCATCGGCACGGCCTTCTGGAACCAGTCCTTGCCCTTGCTCAGCGGCGTCAGGATCATCGCGTAGGTGTTCCAGGCGCCGGCCGACTGGCCCATCAGCGTGACGTTGCGCGGATCGCCGCCGAAGGCCGCGACATTGGCATGCACGAACTCGAGCGCCTTGGCGAGGTCGAGCGTGCCGTAGTTGCCCGAGTCGGTGACCGCATCGCCGCTCCTGAGCGCCGGATGGCGGAACCAGCCGAACACGCCGAGCCGGTAGTTGACGGTGACGACGACGGCGTTGTTGCTGCGCGCGAAGTTGACGCCGTCGTAGGTCGGGTTGTGGGTGTAGCCCACGGTGTTGGCACCGCCGTGCACCCACACCACCACGGGCAGGTTCTTCTCCTGCGTGGCGGGCCGCCAGACGTTGAGCGTGAGGCAGTCCTCGGCGCCGACGAGCTGGCCGAACGAGGTGCCGATCTCGCGCGTGAAGCCGTCGTCGGCCAGCGGCGGCGCATAGAAGCTGCCGGCCTGCGCGCACGAGCGGCCGAAGTCCTTGGCGCTGCGCACGCCGCTCCAGGCGCTCGGCGAGACCGGCGGCTTCCAGCGCCGCTCGCCGACCGGCGGCTGCGCGTAGGGAATGCCGAGCCAGGCG
>NZ_JBZAYE010000423.1:0-6565 GCF_058244205.1 Variovorax sp. 20P10.2.4 | reverse complement strand
GTTCGGCGGATCGCCCGCGAGCGGCGCCTTCTCGATGCGCCGGCGCGGGTCCATCGAGAGGCGCGAAGCCAGCAGGCCCTGCGTGTAGGGATGCAGTGGCGCCTCGTAGAGCCGGCCGGCCGGCGCCACTTCGATCACCTTGCCGAGGTACATCACCATCACGCGGTCGCTGACGTGGCGCACCACGTTGAGGTCGTGCGAGATGAAGAGGTAGGTCAGGCGCAGCCGGCGCTGGAGCTCCTGCAGCAGGTTGAGCACCTGCGCCTCCACCGACTTGTCGAGCGCCGAGACGGCCTCGTCGAGGATCAGCACGCGCGGGCCCAGCGCGAGCGCGCGCGCGATGTTCACGCGCTGGCGCTGGCCGCCCGAGAGTTCGTGCGGATAGCGCTGCGCGAACAGGTCGGGCGCGAGGCCGACCAGCCCGAGCGTCTCGCGCGCGCGTTCGCGCGCGGTCGCCGTGGGCGTGCCGGCGGCCTTGAGGCCGAACATCACCGAGTCCTCGATGGTCAGGCGCGGGTTCAGCGAGGCATGGCTGTCCTGGAACACCATCTGCATCTTCTTGCGCATCGCGCGCGTGGCCGCGCTGGTGGCGTGGCCGGCCACGTGGCCGTCGACCTCTACCACGCCCTCGTCGGGCTCGATCAGGCGCATCAGCAGTCGTGCCGAAGTGGACTTGCCGCAGCCCGACTCGCCGACGATGCCGAGCGTCTCGCCGTCGTGGACCTCGAAGCCGATGCCGTCCACCGCCTTGACGTGGGCCGTGACGCGGCCGAGCAGGCCGGACTTGAGCGGGAAGTGCTTGCGCAGCCCCGCGACGCGCAGGATGACCGGGCGCGGCGCGGCCTCGGGTGGCACTTCGGGTGGCGCATCGGTCGGCACGGGGGTAGGGTGCGGGAAAGAGTTCATGCGTGCACGTCCATGGCCGCGCGAAGGCCGTCGCTGATGAGGTTGGAACAGATCGAGGTCAGGAAGATCATCACGCCCGGCAGGATCGCGTTGAGCGGCGCGACGTAGATCGACTGGCGCAGCGTGTTGAGCATCAGTCCCCACTCGGCTTCGGGCGGCACCACGCCCAGGCCCAGGAAGCTCAGGCCGGAGGCGATCACGATCGACACGCTGACCAGGCTCGAGGCATAGATCAGGATCGGCCCGAGCACGTTGCTCAGCACATGGCCGAGCACGATGCGCAGCGCCGAGGCGCCGGTGGCGCGCGCCGCGTCCACGTAGTCCTGCGAGCGCACCTGGGTCGTCACGCTCTCGGCCACGCGTGCGATCGGCGGCACGAAGATCAGCGTGAGCGACACCAGGCTGTTGAGCATGCCCGCGCCGAGCACGCCTGAGATCGCGACCGCCAGCAGCACCGAGGGAAAAGCGTAGAACACGTCGACCACGCGCATGATCGCCATGTTGAGCGCGCCGCCCGCGTAGCCCGCGACGATGCCGAGCGTGGCGCCGATCGCCGTGGCGAGCAGCACGGGCACGAAGCCCATGAACAGCGAGTTGCGCCCGCCGTGCAGCAGGCGCGAGAGCAGGTCGCGGCCGAGCTCGTCGGTGCCGAGCCAGTGGCTGGCGTCGCCGGGCGGCAGCAGCCGTCGTGTCATGCTGGTGGCGAAGGGGTCGTGCGGTGCGACCCACGGCGCGAAGATGGCCAGCGCGATCACGAGCAGCAGCACGGCCAGGCAGGTCAGGGTGAGCGGATCGCGCGCGAGCCGGCGTGCCACCTGCTGCCAGAAGCTGCGCGAGACCGGGCGCCGCGATGCGGGTGCGGGAGCGGGCACGGCAGGTACCGGTGGCACGGCCGCGGGACGAAGAGGAAGAATCCGGTTCATGGCTCAGCTGCGCTTGATGCGCGGATCGAACATCGTCTGGACCAGGTCCACGGCGAGGTTGATGAAGACGAAGAACATCGACAGCACGAGGATCGTTCCCTGCAGCACCGGCAGGTCGCGCGTGAAGATGGCGGTGTTCAGCAGGAAGCCGGTGCCCGGCCACGAGAACACCGTCTCCACCAGGATCGAGCCGCCGAGCAGCTGCGCGAGCTGCAGGCCGGCAATGGCCAGCACCGTGGGCGCCGCGTTCTTCACGATGTGCACGAACACGCCGAAGGGCGGCAGCCCCTTGGCGTGAAGCGTCTGCACGAACTCGCGCTTGCGCACCTCGGCGACGGTGCTGCGCACCGTGCGCGCCACGATGCCGGCCGGGATCACCGCCATCGCGATCGCGGGCAGCACCAGCGCGCGCAGGCTGTCGGCGCTCAGCGAGAAGGTGGTGTCGGCGCCCTGCGAGCCCATGCCCATCGCGGGCAGCAGGCCCAGGTTGACCGAGAACACCACCACCAGCACCATGCCGAGCCAGTAGTGCGGAATGCTCACGCCGGTGACCGCCACGGTGGTCACCGCGCGGTCGAGCGTGCTGCCGCTGCGAAAACCCGCCACCAGCCCGAGCAGCAGGCCCGCCGACATGCCCAGCAGCGTGGCGGCCGAGGCGAGCGCGAAGGTGTTGACCACCGCGGGCGCCACCTCGTCGAGCACCGGGCGGCGCGTCACCGTCGACTGGCCGAAGTCGCCGGTGAGCACGTGGCCCAGCCATTTGAGGTACTGCTCGGGCAGCGAGCGGTCGAAGCCGTAGGCGGCGCGCACCTCGGCCACCAGTTGCGGACTGGCGCTTTCGGGCAGCACCGCGCTCAGCGGATCGCCCGGTGCCAGGTGGATCAGCGCGAAGCAGAACAGCGACACGCCGATCGCGATCGGCACGGTGTAGAGCAGGCGGCGCAGGAAGTAGACGAACATGGCGGTGCCCGGCACTCAGTCCACCACGACCGGCGTCAGGTCCTGGATCCAGCTCTGCGCCTGCACGAAGCCCTTGACGCGCGGCGACAGCGCGCGCGGGTTCACGTCGTGCACGACCCAGATCCACATCGCCTGGTCGACGATGCGCGCATGCAGCTCGGCCAGGATGCGGTCCTGCTCCTTCGGATCGAAGGTGGTGCGCGCGCGCGTCACCAGCTCGTCGGCCTTCGGGTCGGTGAAGCGGCCCCAGTTGTAGCCCGTGGGCACCGGCTCGAACGAGGCCGCGGTCTTGATCAGCGCGATGTCCGGGTCCCAGAAGCCCCAGCTGTTGTTGACGCCATGGCGGCCCTTGTTCTCGGGCGCCCAGGCGCCGGCGCGGCGGCGCGCGCGCAGCGCTTCCCAGTCCATCACCTCGAACTCGAGGTCGATGCCGACCTGCTTGTAGTTCTCCTTGATCAGCTCGTTCATCGACAGCGGCTGCATCTGGCCCGAGCCCGAGGGCGCGATCACGATCTTGATGCGCGCCGGGTTGCTCTTGCTGTAGCCCGCCTCGGCCAGCAGCCTGGTGGCGGCGGCCGGGTCGTACTTGATGTCGAAGGCCGGGCTGCCGAACCACGGATGGCCCGGCGTGACCATGCCCTTGGCCGGCAGCGCGAGCCCGCCCAGCAGCTTCACCATGCCCTCGCGATCGATCGCGAGGTTGGCGGCCTTGCGCACGCGCACGTCCTTCAGCGGCGAGTCGTCGAGCAGGCTGATCTGGTAGGCCCAGACATGCGGGTACTTGTTGGTCACGATCTGCATGCCGGCCTGCCGCAGGCGCGGCACCGCGTCGGGCGGCGGCGCTTCCACCCAGTCGACCTGCCGCGACAGCAGTGCGGCCACGCGCGTGTTCGGATCGGGCATCGGCAGCAGCACCAGGCGGTCGGATTTCGGCACCCGCGCCGCATCCCAGTACTGCGCGTTGCGGACCAGCTCGGCGCGCTCGCGCGGCACCAGCTTCTGCAGGATCCACGGGCCGGTGCCCGAGGGCTGGGCGGCGAACTTGTTCCAGTCCTTGCCCACCTCGGCCCAGCGCTTCGGGCTCGAGAAGAAGATGTTGACCAGGTTGTAGGGCAGCACCGCATCGGGCTTGGCGGTGCGGATCTGCACCGTGTGGTCGTCGACCTTGGCCCAGCCGCTGATCGCGCTGTAGTACTGCGAGCCCTGGGTCGACTGGGCCTGGTCGAACTGCGGCGCGTCGCGCTTCATCAGCTTCTCGAGGTTCCAGACTACCGCGTCGGCGTTGAACTCGGAGCCGTCGTGGAACTTCACGCCGCGGCGCAGCTTGAAGGTCCACAGCGTCTTGTCGGTGGCAGAGACCGACCAGCTCTCGGCCAGCGCGGGCCGCAGCACCGCCGTCTTGTCCGCGCTCGACAGGTCCCAGCTCACGAGCGAGTCGTAGACCGTGCCGCCCATGAAGCGCAGCCCCTCGGTTCCCTGGCTCGGCTGTCCGGTGGTCAACGGGATGTCGGCCACGGTCATGCCGACGCGCAGGACCTTCTCGGCCAGCGCCGACAGCGGCAGCAGGCCCGCCGCGAACAGGGATGCGGCCAGCAGCCGCGACGCGAAAGCGCGAGTTCTCGATCTCATATGTGCTCCTCTACGATTCGATGCGACCCCGCTGGCATCGGCTCGGCGGCCGTGTCTCGCGGGGCGGGTGGTGGTGCCAAGGGGCAGGTTCCGTGCCAGCGGAACCGAGGCCGCGCGGCGCCCGGTGGCTGCCGGGTCTGTCTGCCGCGCAGACAGATCGGGCGCCTCGGCTGTCGCGCGCGCGTACAGCCGGACACCCGGAACCATCAGGCCATCGCGGGCTGCCCGTCGGGCAGTTCGAACTGGCCGGCGGGCAAGGTGCCGAGGTAGTCCAGCAGCTCCGCGGTCTTCACCACGTCCGCGTACTTCGCGTGCATGTCGCACAGGTTGATCGCGTGGCTGGCTTGCGCGCGGTCGAAGCAGCCGTCCTCCGCCACCGCCACGCGGTAGTTGAGGCTGAAGGCGTCGATCACCGTCGCGCGCACGCAGCCCGAGGTGGTGGTGCCGGTCACGATCACGCTGTCGCAGCCCAGCAAGGTGAGGTAGCTCGCGAGGTTGGTGCCGAAGAAGCCCGAGGGCTTCTGCTTGAGCACGACCAGGTCGCGCGGCCCCGGCGCGATCTCGGCGACGATCTCGTTGGCGCCGCGCGAGGACTTCGCGATCTGCTCGCCATCGTCGCTCAGGCGCGCATCCTTCCAGCGCCAGCTGCCGCCGTCCCAGCTGTCGGCGCGGCGCACGCCGGTGGTGTAGATCACCGGCACGCCGCGTTCGCGGCTCTTGTCGATCAGTGCGCGGATGTGCGGAATCGCGAGCCAGGCATCCTCGCCGCAGGAGGTGTGCCAGTTGCGAATGGATTCGAGGATCGGCACCGGCCTCTCGTCGCAGAAGGCATAGCTCACGTCGATGACCAGCAGCGCCGGCCGCTTGCCGAAGCCGCCCCTGGCGCCGAAGCCGGAGGTGGCGAAGACCGCCTTGTCGCGCGCGGTCAGGAACTGGTTCCATAGAGGTTCTTGCATGTTCGAGGCTCCAGGTGATGTTGAGAGCCAGTCGTTCTGCAATCGCCATGCCCCGGTCCCCGTCCGCGCTCCGCACGCGGTGCCCGCACCCCGTTTTCCCTCTGAAGCAGCACCGTCGTGCGTGCGGATCCGGAGTGTCTTCGCGTCGCCCGCCGTGTGTGCGGGAACGACAACGGCGCGCCCGGTGTGCGCGTGGTCGACAGCCGTCGTCGGCGTTACCGGGTCGCGGGCGCGTTCGCCACCGCGGCAACGCCGGGCGCGCGCATGGCCGCCTCGTAGCGCGCATCGGTCAGGGTGCCGAGGAAGGCGCTGATCGCGTCGATCTCCTCGTCGCTGAGCCCTGGCGTGCTGCCCGGGCGGCGGTTCATCGGCGTCGAGTTCACGTTGATGTTCGCGCGATGCGCGGCGGGCACGTCGTCGAAGGTGGCGTGGCCGTGGTACCACTTGGCCGGATCGGTCGAACGCGTGGCGTAGAAGGCCACCGCCTCGCGCAGCGTGGCGAAGGTGCCGTTGTGCATGAAGCTCTGGCGCACCGCGACGTTGCGCAGGCCCGGGGTGCGGAAGTAGCCGCACCATTGGCCGGGATCGGGCCAGCGCAGCTGCGAGGCGGTGCGGCAGAGCCCGTTGTCGAAGTGGCGCGCATCGCGGTTCGCGGGCAACGCCAGGTTGCGCGGCACGGCGATCGCGTCGTAGCCGAAGTCGGTGAACAGTGAGCGCTCGGGCCGGCTCGCGGTGTCCGAGAGCGTATGGCAGGACATGCAGTTGCCCTTGTCCGGATTCTTGAACAGCGCCAGGCCGCGCATCTCCTGCGGCGTCAGCGGCGTGCGCTGGCGCAGGTAGTCGTCGAAGCGCGAGCTGAAGGGCGCCATCTCGTCGCTCTGGAGGTAGGCCTGCAGCGCCAGGCCGATGCCCTGGACCATGCGCTGCGGATCGCGCAGCACCTCGGGGCCCAGCGCCTGCGACAGCGCCGGCGCGAGTTCGGTGGCGCGTACCTTGCGCAGCAGGCTGCGCGGCGAGGCGTTGTTCATCTCGTCGGGATCGAACAGCGGGCCGCGGACCTGCTCGGCCAGCGTGTCGGCGCGGCCGTCGGCGAACAGGCCGCCGAACGGCGATGCGTAGGGCGCGTCGTCGTCCTGGTAGAAGTGGCGCCGCGGCACGTAGCGCACGTACAGCAGCGAGGGCGCGGTGCGC
>NZ_JBZAYE010000422.1:0-6581 GCF_058244205.1 Variovorax sp. 20P10.2.4 | reverse complement strand
CCGGTCTCCAACATGGCTTGCATCCTTCCAGAAAGCACGATGCCCGAGGATCGACGCCCCCGGCGAGCGCCACAATCGAAAATAACTCCTGCTCGCATGCAAAAAGCTGATGCCGCTTCGCCTCCCCTCCACCATCGCGCTGCAATGCCTGGAAGCCAGTGAAAGGCTGGGCAGTTTCACGCGCGCCGCCAAGGCGCTCAATCTCACGCAGGGCGCGATCAGCCGCCAGGTCATCGGCCTCGAGCAGCGGCTCGGCGCGCAGCTGCTCGAGCGCCGGCGCGAATCGCTGGTGGCCACGCCCGCGGGGCAAGCCTACCTGGCCGAGGTTCGGCCCCTGCTGCTGCGGCTCGAGCGCGCCACCACCGACATCGCGCTGCACCAGGGCCGCGGCGGCCGCCTGCAGCTCTCCGCCCCCTCCTCGTTCTGCAACTACTGGCTCGCGCCGCGGCTGTCGGGTTTCGTGAACGCGCATCCGCACATCACGCTCGACCTCTCGACCTACCTCGGTCCGGTCGATTTCACCGCGAGCCGGATCGACGCGGCCATCATGGTGGTGGGCGCGCCGGTGCCGGGCCTGCATGCCATCCCCGTCCTCGATCTGACCGTGCGGCCCTATGCCAGCCCCGCCCTGGCGGCGCGCTGGAGCGGCGACGATTTCGCCACCGTGCTGCGGCAGGCGCCGCCCGACCTCACGCTGATCCACAACAGCTCGCTGCCTGGTGCCTGGGCGCTGTGGCTGCGGCAGGCTGCCGGCGCCGACGAGGTCCTGCCCGAGCTGCATGCGGGTCCGAGCTACGACCTGCTGTCGATGTCGCTGCATGCGGCCATCGCGGGCATCGGGGTTGCGTTGCTGCCGGCCTTCATGGTTCGTGCGGCGCTCGATGCGGGGCAGTTGGTGGCGCTGTCGGACCTCGAGTCGGCGACGGGGCGGTCGTATCAGCTGTGCTATCCGGAGCACAGTGCGAGCTTGCCGGCGCTTGCGCAGTTCAGCGAGTGGCTTTTGCGGGTGCGGAATGACGCTGGGCTTGGGCTTGCGGGGCAATGAACATGGGATCGTGTCGGAACGATCGGCGTGCGCCAGATAGAGACAGACGCGTCGGCGGCGTTACGATGCTCGGCGGTTGATATCGGCCAGCAGCGGCCGTCCGACGACGCCATGGTCGTTCGTCCGTCCACCTTTGTTTTTAGTCAGCACTTCCTGCACGGCAGACCATCGACCAAATTCGTGCAAGATCGTCTAATTAAAATCAAGCAATCGCGAAAAATCTCATGAAGGCAGGAGATAGCCGCACCTTCGTCGCGTTCCAGGCCGAGTGGCGTGTCCAGGCGGACCAGAATCGGCCTATCTCAGATCGTCAACCCATGAACAATCACTTTCAGATCAACGCAAAATCTGCAGTTGAGTGATTGACGGAGGAGACGCTTGCGAAAGCAGCTCCACAATCGCTAAGACTGGAGGCTCGCGAGGCGTTGCAGAACATCTATCCAACTCTAAGCATCCAGATGACATGGACGATGAAAAATCTATTGAGAGCGGCTGCCAATTTTCTGGCCATTTCTTTTCTCTCGGCATCTTCAATAGCCTGGGGAGAAGAGCAAACGATTCGTGTGCCGGGTGAAGGCTGGAGAATTCGCTTTGACGCCCCAAAGCTATCGCCTGGTCCTGCCCCCGCGCCAGGAGAGAGACGGAGGGTATTCTATGGAAGCGCGGGTCTGTTTCAACTCACGTTCTTTGTAGAACCTCCAAGATGCGTCGGTCCGGACACGGACGAGAACATATACGCATGCTTTCTCCCTAATCTTCTGAAAAACCCATATATCGTGAGTGATTCGGTACGGGCGAACACCGTGCCAAATGGTGTGCAAGTCATGGCATTCTCGCGAGTACAGACGGAGCGCGGAACCGGCACTAATTTCAGCATGCACTTGCTATTCGCTCGACATGGAAAATGGGCGGACGTTCACGCTTCTTTTGCGTCACCAACCAAGGACGACGTTAGAGCGCTTGCCGCAATAATGAGCTCTATCAAGATTGAGGATGACCCCGAGCCCGCAGCGGTGGAGCGATAGGCCTGTGTGGAGCCCGCAAACGGGTACGGCGAATTGAGGAGCAAGAGGCCGCTTTGAACGAAAGCATTCTCGGGTCGACCATCGCTTTCGACCTCGACGGAACCCTTGTCGAATCGGCTCCCGACCTGATCGGTGCCGTGAACGCGGTCCTGATCGCGGAGGGCTTCAGGCCCTTGGCCTACGAGCAGGGCCGGCCCTTCATCAGTCGCGGCGCCCGTTGGCTGCTGCAGTGGGGTCTTGCCGAGGCCGGTGCGGAGGATCCGTCTGCCCGCGCAGCTGCACTGTTTGGTCGATTCATCAGCCACTACGGCGCTCATGTTGCAGATGAGAGCCGTCCGTTTCCGGGCGTGATCGACGCCCTGCAGACCTTGAAGGCAGCTGGCGCCAAGCTTGTCATCTGCACGAACAAGCCCACCGATCTGTCGCGCAGCTTGTTGACCAAGCTCGACATGGTGGGATTGTTCGACGGCGTGGTGGGGATGGACGCAGTCTCCGCGATGAAACCCGATCCGGCCCACTTGATCGAAGCTGTGGCGGCAGTGGGCGGTGATCTCGCGCGCACCGTCATGGTCGGCGACGCGGACACCGACGCCGGCGCCGCGCGGGCGGCCGGGACACCGCTGATTCTTGTCGACTTCGGTTACAGCGAAATTCCAGCAGTCGAACTCGCGCCGGACATCTTGCTGCATCATTTCGACGACTTGGTGGACGCCTGCACTGGCCTGCTCAATGGGTTGCGTCCTACCAGTCCGCTTTGCAAAGCAACGTCTTAGCTCGGCTGGCGCGCCCACCGAGGCGCCGAGGCCGCGCGATGGACAAGACCCGGCACGGTCCGCCGCACAAGCGACCATCGAATCGCGCTCCGAGCAAGCCAGCCAAGCCCGCGCTACATTCCGCAGTCATGCACAGAAAAATCAACGTGCTCTTCGTCTCCCGACGAAACACGCTGCGCAGCATCATGGCGCAGGCCTGTCTCACCCACATCGCCGAAAAACGCTTCCATGCCCGCTCCTGCGGCCAGCCCTTGCGCGTCGGCGCGGCGGTGGACCCGGCGGCCGTGTCGGCGCTGCGCACCGCGGGTATTCCCTTACCCGAGATCAAGCCGCGCGGCTGGAACGAGTTCGTGCCCGCGCGCGGCTTCGAGGCCGAGTTCGTGATCGCGCTCGATGCCGACATCGACCGCCTGCAGCCGGCCTGGCCCAGCCAGCCCCATACCGCGCTGTGGGCCTATCCCGACACGGCGGCCATCGCCGATCCCGAGGAAGCGGCGCACAAGGCGCTGCAGACGCTCTATTCGATGCGGCGGCGCCTCGAGCTGCTGGCCAGCCTGCCGCTGTACGGCTCCGACCGCGAGTCGGTGCGCGCCGACATCCGCGATCTCGGCTACATGGCTTGAGCCGGGTCGGCTACAGCCTGAACGACTTCGCCATCTCCACCACCGCCTGCCTGTCGAAGGCATTGACCTCGTCGATCAGCTCGTTGGTGAACAGCCGGTTCGGGTCGCCGAGCTCGTCGGCCAGCTTCGGGTTCCTGCCGCCGTCCACGGCCATCTCGATGTTGGACTTCCACTCGGCCAGCGACGAGGCACCGATGCGCTGATCGGGATCGTCGGGCCGGCGCATCCAGCTGTTGCGACGGTCCTTGAGGATGAAGGCCAGCTCCTTGCGCGCCTCGTCCTCGCCGCGGCCCTTGGGCCGGCTCTCGGGGTACACGGCCCAATGCAGGTCGATGCCGGCCTCGAGGTTGTGGTGCGCGAACAGGGTGGACTTGGCCATGCCGCGGAACAGGCCCACCAGGGCCTTGCGCTCCTTCTTCAGCAGTTCGCGCGGCACGCACAGCCAGCCCGAGCCGAACTGCGCGAACTTCGGCGTGAGCGGCACGTAGCGCAGCTTGGTGCCGACGAGTTCGACGCGCGCGGCCGCGGTGTCGAAGGCCACCATCGCGTCGACGCGGTCGTTGTCGATCGCCGCGCCGGCCGGTGCGCCGTCGCCGATGGCGATGTATTCGCACCGGTCGTCCTTCAGGCCCAGCTCGGCCAGCATGGTGCGGGTGACGACGATGCCGGTGTCGCCCTGGCTGCGCACGCCGATGCGCTTGCCCGCGAGATCGGCCACCGAGCGGATCGGGCTGCCGGGCTTGACGACGACGACGTTGGCATTGCGCGGCAGCCACTTGTAGACGCTCACGAGGTCGAGCCCCGGGTCCTTCGCCATCGCGGGCAGCAGGATGCCGGGCACGGCCGGGCCGTAGTCGACGTGGCCGGCGCGCAGGCTCTGCAGCGCCTGCGTCATGCTCGACATGTTGACGTACTCGACGTCCACGCCCTCGGGCTTGTAGAAGTTCAGCCGCGGATGCTGGCCCGAGGTCACGAAGCACTGCTGCGGATCGTTGACGCCGGCGGTGTTCGCCACCTTCATCACGCGCAGCTTCTGCGCCAGCGCCGGCAGGCTGCCCGTCAATCCCAGGGCGCCGAGGCCCAGGCCGAAATCGCGTCGTGTCCACATGGTTCGCTCCTCACCGGCGTCGCGCCGGACGTTTCGAGATGGAAAGAGAAAAAGGGGAAGGAAGGGATCAGACGTTGACCGTGCGCTGCGAGGCATCGGCGGGCATCCAGTGCAGCACGCGCTGCTGCACGCGGCGCAGAGCACTGGTCAGCGCGATGCCGATCACCGAGAGCACGACGCAGACGGCGAAGCTGCCGCCGCTGTCGGCCTGGGCTTCCATCTGCAGGATCAGCACGCCGAGCCCGGCCTGGGCACCGACGAACTCGCCCACCACGGCGCCGACGACGCTGAAGGCCGCGGCCATGTTGAGGCCCGCGAAGATGTAGGGCAGCGCGCTCGGGAACTTGGCCTTGCGGAAGATCTGCCACGGCGTGGCCGACAGCGAGCGCAGCAGGTCGATGCGGTCCGGGTCCACGGCCTTGAAGCCCGCGATGCTGGTCACCAGCACCGGGAAGAAGGTCAGCAGGCAGATGATCATCACCTTCGAGCTGATGCCGAAGCCCAGCCAGACCACGATGATCGGCGCCACCGCCACCTTGGGCACGCTCTGCAGCGCGGCCACGTAGGGCTCGAGCAGGCGCTCGAGCCGCGGCATCTGCGAGACCACGATGCCGATCGCGAGCCCGATGCCGCCGCCGACGAAAAAGCCCAGCAGGATCTCGGCCAGCGTGATGCCGCCGTGGTACCAAAAGCCGTCCTTCGCGAACGGCCCGGTGGCGAGGCCGCGCCACAGCGCGATCGCGATGTCGCTGACCGGCGGCACCAGGTGCCTGGGCACCTTGAACAGCCGCACGGCGCCTTCCCACGAACCGAGCAGCGTGATCAGCAAGAGGATCGATTGCACGCGCGGCGAGGCCAGCGGGTTGGTGCGGCGCGCTCGCGACGGCTTGGCCGATAGGGGCGCGGCCTCGGAACTCAGCAGGGCGGTGGTCATGGCGTCGGCCTTTCTCTCAATCGAAGGAAGCGGCATGCGAGAAGCGCTCGCGGATCGAGGCGGCCGCGGCCGCGAAGGCCGGATGCGACATCGCCTCCATGCCGCGCGGGCGCGGCAGGTCGATGGGCAGCACGCGCTCGAGCATGCCGGGGCGCGGCGACATCACGAACACGCGGTCGCCGAGGAACACGGCCTCGGGAATGGAGTGCGTGATCAGCACCACAGTCTTGCCGCTCTCCATCCAGATGCGTTGCAGCTCGAGGTTCATGCGCTCGCGCGTCATCGCGTCGAGCGCGCCGAAGGGCTCGTCCATCAAGAGGATCTTGGGGTCGTGCAGCAGCGCCCGCGCGATGGAAGCGCGCTGCTGCATGCCGCCGCTGAGCTGGCGCGGCAGCTTGTGCTCGAAGCCCTCGAGCCGCACCATCGCGAGCAGCTGCATCGCGCGCTCGCGCGCCTTCGCCTTGTCGAGGCCCAGCACCTCGGCCGGCAGCATCACGTTCTCGAGGATGCTGCGCCAGGGCAGCAGGATCGAGCTCTGGAACACCACGCCCACGTCGCGCCGCGTGCCGCGGATCGGCTGACCGTCGAGCAGCACGGTGCCGACCTCGTAGTCGAGCAGGCCGGCCAGGATGCGCAGCAGCGTGCTCTTGCCGCAGCCGCTCGGGCCGACGATGGTGACGAAGGAGCCCTGGCGGATGCCGAAGTCGATCTGCTTCAGCGCGAGCACGCTCTCGCTGCCGCCGCCGAAGGTCTTCGACAGGCCCTCGACGCGGATGTAGTCCTCCTTGCCGGCGGGCGCGGCGGGGGCGGTCTCGGGTTCCAGGACGGCGTTCATGCGTGGACTCCTTCGGGGTTCAGGAAACGGACCATGTGGCGCGTGAGCACCTCGGGCGCCTGCATCGCGGTCACGTGGCCGATGGCGGGCAACAGCACGGCATCGGCGCCGCGGATGCGGCCTGCCATCGCGAGCGTCACGGTCGGCGGCACCACGCGGTCGAGCTCGCCGGCGAGCACCAGGGTCGGCGCGACGATGTCGGCCACGCCCTGCGGCAAGGTGGTGGCGACGGTCGCCA
>NZ_JBZAYE010000421.1:0-6601 GCF_058244205.1 Variovorax sp. 20P10.2.4 | reverse complement strand
GTCATCGTGGAGGTCGCATTCATCGGGGGAGGCGTCACGCGGTCTTGATGCGCGGATCGATCAGTCGGTAGCAGAGGTCGGTGAGCTGGTTCATCACCACCACCACGATGGAGGAGAACAGCAGCACGCCGAGGATGGTCGGGTAGTCGCGCCGCAGCACCGAGTCGAAGGCCAGGCGGCCGAGCCCCGGCCAGTTGAAGACGGTCTCGACCAGGATCGCGCCCGCGAGCACGTTGCCGAACTGCAGCCCGAGCACCGTCACCACTGGCAGCAGCGCATTGCGCAGCGCATGCTTGTAGAGCACCACGCGCTCGGCCAGGCCCTTGGCGCGCGCGGTGCGGATGAAGTCGGAGCCGAGCACATCGAGCATCGACGAACGCGCGAGCCGGCTGTACTGCGCGAGATAGACCAGGCTCAGCGTGATCGTGGGCAGCACCAGGTGGTGCGCGACGTCGAGCACGTCGGCCAGGCCGCCGCCGGTGGAATCGATGGAGCGCATGCCGGCCACCGGCAGGATGGGGAACACCGAGGCCAGCAGGATCACCAGCATGATGCCGATCCAGAACACCGGCGCCGCGAAGCCCACCAGCGACAGCACGGTGATGAACTGCGACAGCAGCCCGTTGGGCCGGCGCGAGGACAGCACGCCGAGCGCCGTGCCGACCACGAAGGCCAGCAGCACCGAACTCAGCACCAGCAGCAAGGTGGCGGGCACGCGCTCGGCGATCATCTGCGTGACCGGCAGGTTGAAGAAGTACGAATAGCCGAGGTCGCCGCGCAGCACCTTGCCGAGGTAGACGCCGAGCTGCACCGGCAGCGGCCGGTCGAGGCCGTACTGCGTGCGCAGCTCGGCCATGAGCTCGGGTGACATGCCGCCGCTGGCGCCCGCGATGGTCTCGACCGGATCGCCCGGTGCCGCGTGCACCAGCACGAAGTTCAGCACCACCACCGCGAGCACCAGGGCGAGGCCCTGCAGCAGGCGCGAGGCGGCGTAGCGGAGCATGCCCATGTGCGCCCCCCGCCTTACTTGAGGTAGACCTCGTCGAGCGGCGACAGCGGTCCCCAGATGGTGGTGGGCACATTGCCGACCTTCTTGCTGGTGATCGTGTGGTAGGGCACCTGGTTGATGAACTCGATCGGCAGCTCGTCGGTCACGATCTTCTGGAAGGTGGCGTAGTAGGCCTTGCGCTGCGTCGGGTCGGTCAGGCCGCCGGCGGTGTTGAGCAGCTCGTCGACCTTCGGGTTGGCATAGGACTGGGTGTTGGTCCAGACGATGGGCTTGATGTTGGTCGACAGGTAGGTGCGGTGCACGCCGATGATCGGATCGCCCCAGTTGAAGACCGCGTCCATCGACATGTCGAAGTCGTGCGTGGCCAGGCGCTTGGCCCAGGCCGGGAAGTCGGCCGAGGCGCGCACCTCCACCGTGATGCCCACCTTCTTGAGCTGGCCGCGCACGTACTCGGCCACGTTCTTCTGCTGGTCGTCGCCGCCGGGCAGGTAGTCGATGGTGAGCTTGAAGCGCTCGCCGTTGGCGCCGGCCTTGTAGCCCGCGGCATCGAGCATCTCGCCGGCCTTCTTGAGGTCGAGCGGATAGCGCACCAGGTCGTTGACCGCGAACGGGCTGCTGGCCACCAGCGGGCCGTCGGACACGGTGGCGAAGCCGCCCATCAGCGCCTTGGTGATGAAGTTCTTGTCGATCGAGTGCGCGATGGCCTTGCGCACCTGCAGGTCGGACAGCGGCTTCTTCGCGGTGTTGAAGGCCAGCCAGTTGAGCGGGCCGATGCCGTCGTAGCCCTTGGGCGTGAGCGACACGCGCGGGTCGTTGGCGAAGCGCTTGAGGTCGGTGGGCAGCGTCGCGAAGGGCAGCATCTGGATGTCGCCGCGTTCCACGCCGAGCACCAGGCTCGCCATGTCGGGCGTGATGCTCACGATGACCTTGTCGAGGTAGGGCTTGTTGGGCAGGAAGAACTTGTCGAAGCGCTCCATCACGATGCGCTGCGAGGGCTTGAACTCGGTGACGCGGAACGGGCCCGAGCCGACCACGTCGGTGCTGTTGCGCGGATGGTTCTTGAGGTCGGTGCCGTCGCCGTAGATGTGCTTGGGCAGGATCGGGCACAGCGCGGGCGACATCGCGAGCACGATCGCCGGATGCGGCGCGCTCATGCGGATGATGGCGGTGTAGGGATCGGGCGTGTCGACCTTCTCGACCGGGCCCAGCATGGTGGTGAAGGGATGGTTGGCCTTGATGGCCATGATCGAGAACGCGACGTCGGCCGAGGTGATGGGCTTGCCGTCGTGGAACACCGCGTTCTTGCGCAGGTTGAGCGTGAGCGACTTCGCGTCGTCGGCGAGCTTCCACGATTCGGCCAGGTAGGGCTGCGGGTTCCACTTGTCGTCGAAGCGCAGCGGGCTCGCGAAGATCTGCGCCGAGGGCAATGCGGTGGCGATGCCCGACTGCACGGCGCCGTTGAGGTGGCGCGGCGTCTGCGTGCTGCCGATCACCAGCGTGCCGCCACGCTTGGGTTCTTGCGCCGCGGCGGGCAGGGAGCACAGCGCGAGCGCGGCCAGCGAGGCCGCCGACAACAGGGTGACACGGCGCGTGAAGCGGGAAAGCGGAAACGGCATGCGGGACCTCTGGATGGCTACTCGAAGAAGAAGCGGCGCGCGGTGCGGCGCCGACGAGATCGACGATAGGCCCCCGAGCAGGTGCCACGAAGAGCCACGTGGCACCGATCCGCAGGGCCAGACGCTGCGGGTTTGCCCCGTTGTGCGGCGTGCGATGCGCCGTTTGCGGGAAGGCGCACCGGATGCGGGAGCGCGCCGCGGCTCGCGCGTTACCTCGCGCGTTACTTCTCGTCCTTGAGCCAGTACCACTTGTAGAGCATGCGCTGCCCCATGCGGCGGAACGGCGCGAAGGCCTGCGACTCGACCAGTCCCATCACGTTGGGAAAGGGCAGCGGCGAGTCGTAGATCGGCAGTTCGAACACCTCGCGGCCCGCATCGCGGCCCGCGATGCGCTCGGCCAGGCGCTTGCCGGCCCAGGTCGAGAACGAGACGCCGTTGCCGCCATAGCCCACCGCGTACCAGATCTTCTTCGACGCATCGGGCTGCGTGATGCGCGGCATCATGTCGTGGCTCATGTCGACCCAGCCCCACCACGAGTGGTCGATGCGGATGTTGGCGAGCGGCGGGAACTTGCGCGCGATCGCGTCGGTGAGCAGTTTCAGATGCACCGGTGCCTCGGCATCGGCGCCGCTGACCGAGCTGCGGCTACCGATCTGCAGCCGGTTGCCCTCGAGCAGCCGGTAGTAGAAGCGCAGCGTGCGCGTGTCGGTGAGGAAGGTCTTCGAGCGGAAGTTGGTGGCCTTCAGCTCGGCCTCGGTGAGCTCGCGCGTGACCACCGAGTTCGAGAGGATCGGCATCACGCGGTTCTTCAGCAGCGGGCTCAGCGCCTGGCCCGTGTAGCCGCCGGTGCACACCGCCACGCGGCGCGCGCGCACCGTGCCGCCGGGCGTGCGCAGGTGGTGCACGCCGTCGATGGTCTGCCAGCCCTGCACCGGGCTCGAGGTGTGGACCTTCACGCCGAGCGCGCGTGCGCGCCGCAGCAGGCCGAAGGTGAACTTCAGCGGATGGATGCCCACGCCCTCGGCCTCGAACATCGCGCCCACGGTCTCGCGTTCGTCGCAGTAGTCGCTGCGCACTTCCTCGGCGCTCATCATGCGCGTGGCATAGCCGAAGGTGTCGCGCATCAGCGCGGCCTCGGCGGCGAGCACCGGCAGCTTCTCGCGGCGGTGCGCGAGGTAGAGATGGCCGCCGTCGAAGGCATCGCAGTCGATCTGCTTCGTGAGCGCCTTGAAGTTCTCGAAGCCCGCGCGGATCTCGGCGTCGAGCTTCTTCGCGGTATCGAGGCCCCAGCGCGCGATCCACTGCGAGCGCTTGAGGCGGCCGCTGGCGTTCTGGCCCTGGCCGCCGCTGCGGCTCGAGCAGCCCCAGGCGGCCTGGTTGGCCTCGAGCACGGTGGCGCGGATGCCGTGCTCCTGCGCGAGGTAGAGCGCGGTCGACATGCCGGTGGCGCCCGAGCCCACGATCGCCACGTCGACGTCGATGTCCTGCACCAGCGGGCCGTCGTCCTCGGGCGGCGTGCCCGCGCTCGCGACCCACCAGGTGGGCGCATAGGCGCGGCCGGCGCCGGGATCGGGCGCGAGCAGCGGGTCGTAGCGCGGGTCGTAGGGCCGCGAGGGCGTGGCGGGCACGGCCTCGGGGGCGGTGAAGGACGTGGCGGTGCCGGTCATCGTCATGGGCGCTCCGAAGAAGGCGTGGCGCGGACTACTTCGCCGCGGGCAGGTTCGGGCGTGCCTTGCGGAACACGTTCTTGAGCTGGATCTTCCCGTCCTTGAAGGTGAAGACGTCGATGCCGTCGGTCTCGATGCGGCTGCCGTCGGCGGCGGTGCCGGTGAAGGTCCACTGCGAGGTGCCGAAGTCGCCGTGCACGAAGTGCACGCCGTCGATCCACTGCGCGTCGGGCACGGCCTGCCAGGCCGCCGCGAAGGCCTTGCGCACGGCCTCGGTGCCCGTGTGGCGGGTGCCGCAGGCATCGGGGCCGGCGGCGGTCTGGAACACGCAGTCGTCGCTCATGAAGCTCATCAGCGCATCGATGTCGTGGCGGTTCCAGGCCGCACTGAAGGCGGCGAGGGTGTCGGTGGTCACGGGCGGGAAGGAAGAGGACATGGCGCTCGGATGAAAGTCTTTGGGGATGAATGGAGCCGAGGGTAGGCAGCGGGCGGGGTGCGCGATAGGGCCAGATGCGGGGATTCGACCGAGCCAGAGCGCACCGCCCTGCGCGCCAGCGCAAGCCCTGCCCTAAACTGCGGCGACCATGGCGAGCCATCCCCGAGCCACCCAGTGGGCACAGCTCTTCGCGCTGCCCGACCAGCCCGCGCTGCCGCTGCAGGCGCGGCTGCGTGCCGCGGTGGTGCAGGCCATCCTCGAGGACCACCTGAGCGCGGGCGCGTCGCTGCCCTCCTCGCGCGAGCTCGCGGTGCTGCTGGGCCTGAGCCGCAACACCGTGACCTCGGCCTACCTGCAGCTGATCGACGAAGGCTTTCTCGAGGCGCGTCCGCGCAGCGGCGTGTTCGTGGCGCGCAATGCGCGCCCGCCCGCGGCGGCACCGGCCGAACCGCTGGTGGGGCGCAGCGGGCAGTCGGGCCAGCCGCCCGACTGGTCGGCGCGCGTGCTGCGCTCGCTGGTGGACCAGCCCACGCTGTCCAAGCCCGAGCGCTGGCGCGACTATCCCTATCCCTTCGTCTACGGCCAGCACGACCCGCTGCTGTTTCCGACCGAGGACTTCCGCGAGTGCTGCGCGCGCAGCCTGGCGCGTTCGCAGCTGCAGCACTGGACGCCCGACTTCGAGACCGACGACGTGCCCGACCTGATCGAGCAGATCCGCACGCGCCTGCTGCCCAAGCGCGGCGTGTTCGCGCTCAAGGAGGAGATCATCGTCACGCTCGGCGCGCAGCATGCGTACTACCTGCTGGCCGACACGCTGTTCGACACCCACACGCGCGTGGGCCTCGAGGAGCCCGGCCATCCGCATGCGCGCAACAGCTTCTCGCTGCGCCAGCCCAAGTGGGTGGAGGTGGCGGTGGATGAAGACGGCCTGGTGGTCGATGCGCTGCCCGCGGCCGACTACCTGTTCGTCACGCCCTCGCACCAGAGCCCGACCACCGCCACGCTGAGCCTGGAGCGCCGCCAGTGGCTGCTGCGCAAGGCCGAGCTGCAGGACTTCGTGATCATCGAGGACGACTACGAGGCCGAGAACCTCTACGAGGGCACGCCGATGCCGGCGCTCAAGAGCCTGGACAAGACCGGGCGCGTGATCTACGTGGGCTCGGTGTCGAAGAGCCTGTCGCCCGCGCTGCGGCTGGGCTTCATCGTCGCGCCGCGCGCGCTGATCAAGGAGCTGCGCGCCATCCGCCATGCGATGGTGCGGCATCCGAGCGCCTTCCTGCAGCATGCCTATGCGCTGTTCCTCTCGCTGGGCCATCACGAGTCGCATGCGCGGCGCGTGAACCACGCGATGCAGGAACGGCTCGCGCTGGCGGCACAGGCGCTGCGCGACCACCTGCCCGATTTCGAATTCCGGCTGCCGCAGGGCGGCGCGTCGCTGTGGGTGCGCGCGCCGGCCTGGGTCGACGCGGGCGAGCTGTCGCTGATGGCGCGCAGCCACGGCGTGCTGATCGAGGCCGGCGACGTGTTCTTCGCGAAGCCGCCCTATCCATGCCCCTTCTTCAGGCTGCGGCTGTCGTCGATCCCGGCGGCGCAGATCTCGGCCGGCATCCGCGCGCTGGGGCTGGCGGTGGAAGAGCTCGCGGCCGCGCGCGGCGAGCGGCGCCCCGCGGGCGGGCGCACGCACTGAACGGGCGCCCATGAAAAAGGCCGCGACATGCGCGGCCTCGTTGCTGGGCGATCGGCGAACCGATCAGCTCGGCTCGGGCGTCTTGAACAGCGCCGCGATCTTGCGCTTGCTCTTGATGTTGCTCGACACGCCGGTGCGCGCGGGCGCCTTGGCCGCGGCTTCCCAGGCCGGTGCGGCCTCGCTGTT
>NZ_JBZAYE010000420.1:0-6602 GCF_058244205.1 Variovorax sp. 20P10.2.4 | reverse complement strand
TAGCGCAGATCGCGGCCGAGTACGAGCGGCAGAAGGCGGTGCTGCTGCGCGACGAGGAGCGGGTGGCGGGCTGAGTGCCGGTGCGTCATGGCCACCGGTTCCGGTGGCCTTTGCCGCTGCCCGCCGCGGGCTTCGTGCGAGGATGGCGGCCGTTCATGTCCGCCACCGTTCCCTCGCCACCGATGCGCCTTCGCCGCCCCGCCCTTCTGCTCGCCACCCTCGCCGGCATCGCCGCGCTGGCCGTCGCCGGCTACGGGGGCGCCACCTACTTCAACCTCAACCCCGCGCGCGAGGTCGGCGCGGTGGTCGACGAGTTCAACGGCGTGAAGGTCTACTACAACGGCGGCGTGAACAACGCCGAGGGCCGCGCGCTGTCGAGCGACGGCTACAACCTCGGCATCCAGTACCAGTGCGTGGAATTCGTGAAGCGCTACTACTTCGAGCGCTTCGGCCACCGCATGCCCGACGCCTACGGCCACGCCAGGGACTTCTACGACGCGGCCACGCCGCAGGGCATGCCGAACACGAAGCGCGCGCTGCTGCAGTACCGCAACGGCCAGGCCGAGAAGCCGCGGGTCGACGACCTGATCGTGTTCGCGCCGACGCTGCTCAACCGCTATGGGCATGTCGCGATCGTGGCGAGCGTGGGAGACCGCGAGATCGAGATCGTGCAGCAGAACCCCGGCCCGTTCGGCGAGAGCCGTGCGCGGCTCGCGCTCGAGGCGCGGGACGGCAACTGGCATGTGGAGGGCGGCACCCTGGGCTGGTTGCGGCGCGCGCAGACGCCGTCCTGAGTCCTGAGTCCTGAGTCGCGCGCAGGCAGCTCAACGCCAGGGTCGCATCTCCACGCGCAGGGTGCCCGTGAGGCCTGGCCGCACGTCCTGGATGATCGTCATGTCGAAGGCATAGCCGTCGGTGCCCTGCAGCGGGTACAGCGTGGCCTCGATGCCGGGCTTGCCCGGATGAACGTCCTGCGCGCCATAGAAGACGCGCCACCCGTACTTGGCGGCGGCATCCGGAAAGGCCTCGACGATGATCAGGTCGCGATAGACGAAGCCGCCTTCGTAGTGGCGCTTGAGGAACAGCAGCCCGTCGATCTCGTAGTCGGGCACCAGCACCTTGATGTCGAAGGCGAAGCTCACCGAGCCCGAGGCCACCACGCTCTTGCTCGGGTCCAGGAACAGCGAGAACAGGTGCGGGCTCTTGCCGCGGTCGGGCGTGCGCTGCTTGCCCTGGGCCGGGAACAGCTCGTCGTAGCCGCGGAAGATGGCCGAGTTCTCGCGCGCCTCGCGCCGCGTGATCTGCCACTGCGCGCCCCGCACGCTGGCCACCACCTCGAACTGGTAGGAGGCCTTCACGCTCTTGCCGTCGTCGAGCGCCGCCTGCACTTCTTCGGGCAGCGTGATGTCGTCGATGTCGAGGATGCCGTCGGCGCGCAGCTGGCCGAACAGGAAGCGCGTGAGGTTCTGGTAGCCCTCTTCCGAATTGACGATGCCGTAGTACCCCGAATGGCTGCGATTGACGAAGGCGCGTGGCGATCCGACGTCCGTTCCGTCGGCCGCCAGCCCGTGGGTGGTGGCGTTCTCGATGCGCACCAGGCCGTCGCTGGCATCGCCCGCGGCCCATGACGAGAGGCCGCCGGCCACCGCGTAGTCGCGCGCGTTGGTGCCCACCAGGTTGAACACCCGCTCGGGCGGGAAGTTCGTCACCAGCGACACGTCGTCGCCCTTGGGAACGGCCATGTAGCCGGCCATGCGCTCGCGGTTGAAGTTGTTGACGTCGCCGAAGGACAGCCAGCCCGGCACGTTGCGCACGATGCGCATGTCGATGCCGTTGTGCGGCGTGGCATAGGTGAAGAGCTTGTCGACCGCCGCGCGCGCCGCGGCCGAGCCCAGCCTGGGGTTCTGCAGGAAGGCGCGGCAGACCAGCCCGCCCATCGAATGCGCCACCAGGTAGACCTTGAAGTCCGCCGGCGTCATCGCGTTGTTCGGGTTGGCGCACACCCGGTCGCGCAGGCGCAGGATCAGCTGGTCGAGCCCCTGGGCGAAGGTCTCGATCGCCGGTGTCTTGCCGTTGCCGAAGTCCTTCGAGGCATCGTCGTAGTAGCGGTAGATGACGATGCTGCGGTAGGGCACGGCCTGGTCGGCGCGCGTGGCGGCCATCAGGTCGTCGCCATCGACGAACACGTCCTCGTAGCGGTGGTCGCCCATCAGCCGGACCAGCGGCGACTCGAAGTAGAAGCGGCGCATGTCGCCGGTCCAGGCCATGCGGGTCTTGGTCGAGCCGATGTTGAAACCCATGTAGGGATCGGCCACGGTCTCCTCGATCTCGCCCTGCGTGGCGGCGAAGCCGCGCACGTAGATGATCGGGTGATAGGGATGCTGTGCGTTGCTCATGGCAGGGTCCCCCAGGTTGATCGAATCGGCATCGGATGCACCGTGCGACGGCTTCGACCGCGATCGCGCGGCGCAGGCCGTCTTCACCGTTCTTTGCATCCAGTCTTTCACCGTCCCCGGCCCACGCCTATATCCCGCTTGCTCTACTTCCTCGGGAGGATGGTCGGTGCCGGGCGCGCGCCTTACCGTCACGGCCATCGGCAGGTTCCCTGCGGCACAGCGGACTTCGCGTCCGGTTCCCCATGAGCGATCTTCCTTCCCAGAAATCGTGGCTGGAACGGGCCACCACCGCGGTGGGCATTGCGGGGTCGCTGGTCACCGTCGCGCTCACGGCCTGGAACGCCCAGACCAAGCAGCAGATCGATCGGCGCGAGGCGGACCTCAAGATGCAGACCGCCGCGCTCGATGCCGAACTGCGCCGGCGCAGCACCAGCGTGGAGGAATCCAAGGAGCGGGTCGAGCGCTACAAGTGGGTCTATGGCCTCGTGCCCGAGCTCAGCGCGGCCGACGGTTCCAAGCGCAACGCGGCACTGGCCATGGTGCGGCTCGCGCTCTCCAAGGAAGAAGCCGAAGGCCTGCTCGCCGGGCTGCAGCAGTCGCCCGATGAACAGGTCCGCAAGGCCGCGGCGCAGGGCGTGGCCACCATCGCCAACATCGAGAACGCCGAACTCGTGCGGCTGGTGTCGCAGGTGAATGCCGCCGGTGCCGACGAGCGCCGCCGCGCGACCGGTCGGCTGCAGCGCGACTTCAACGATTCGGCCGAGGCCATTTCGCTGGCATTGAAGCTGCTCGATGCGAGCCAGGTCGACAAGCTGTCGCCGAGCGGGTTGATCAACGTTCTCTATTTCCTGTCGCGCACGGATCCGCGCGCGTGGACGCCGACGGAGATCGCCGCGGCCAACCGGGTGCTGCCGGGCGTGCGTGCACGCAATGCCGGGCCGCAGACGCAGGCCGAACTGGGACGGGTGGAGGACACGGTGAAGGCGGCGGGGCGGCAGTAGCTCGCGTCGCGCCAGCCGCCCGCCGCGGCGATCGCGATCTTCCGGCCCTGCTTCGCCGAGAAGATCATCGCGGGGCCGCGACGATGAACGTCAAAAAGGCAGCGCTAGCAAAGCAGCCCACGGCAATCGAATGCCGTCATGAAGACGATGTAGGGACGGCCACCATCGTCGTAGCTCCGCCAGGGCCTGGCCCCCGTCGCGCCTTCGCGGTTGAGGATGGCCATCAGCTCCGCCGCTTGCTCGATGGTGTTCGGCCTGGCCGCCGTCGTCACGTCCACCGCCTTGAACTTGAAGCTCGACGCCTGCGCCTCGTCTCGAACGTAGAGGTTCACCAGCTTCTCGGCGACGAGGGCCGATGTCACGAACACCGAACCCTTGGCACCCTGCTCGTTCTGCTCCGCGACGAAGCCGGTGCTCCCGCCGGACTTGGCGGTCACCAGCTCGAAGACGCAGCGAGCGGTCGATGGCGTCTCCTTCACCAGGGCAAGGCCCGCGCCCCGAACCTGGGTGCCGCAATAGCCGAGCTTGCCGAGGTCGTTGAGCGGCCGGAGCAACTCTTCCGGGCTTCCGGCCATGAGAGGGACCTTGATCGCGTCCACGTACTCGTACTGGATCGCCTCACCCGTCACCTTGCTGAAGACGTTCTTCGGCGAGGTACCGCCGCTGGGCGTGAGGCGATAGCCCTCCGCGCCCTGCGCCTGGAAATCGGCCAGCGTCAGCGGCGCGCCCGTCGAGACGAAGCGATGGTCGTAACGGGCCGTCTGGCCCTTGCGCTGGTAGATCGCTCGCCATTGGCCGCGCGCCGAGGCATCGACGAAGACGATCCGATCCAGCAGGTAGCCGGCGAAAGCGGGACTCGTGAGTTCCGTCGTGAAGGCATCGAAGCCGCTTGCATCGACGTTCCCCAACAGGAAGGTGTAGGGCGTCGCCTGCATCGGGCGGGTGGCCGGTTGTTCCGTGGCGGGATCGGGCACGGTCGCAGGCGGGTTGCGAGCCCCCTCGATGCCCGCCAGCGCGGCCGCCGTGGCCGGCGGCAGGCCGGCATAGCCGTCGCTTCCTCCTCCACCGCACGAGGCCAGGATGGCCGAGATTCCGAGCACGGTCGGCAGCAGGCGAAGCGATCTGTTCATTGCATTCTTGTCGGGGCGGGAAAGCGACGCGACGGTGCATGCGCTTGCGGTCGCAAGAGACGCCCCTGCCGCTGGCACGACCAGCGCGAGCCTGCGGGCTCTGTGCGTCGACCTCTCTCCTCGTCCCCTGTGTAGTTTTGTGTGTCAGCGAATCTTACGTGGGAGATGCGCTGTCCCGGACGGTGCCGATCGCTCGGCAGAAGAATTTCTTCTTACCGTTGCACGAATCGCACGCCTCGTCCCCTGCGTGGTCTCGCACGGCAGGCGAGCTGACGCGCGCCCTCAGACCGCCTGCGACGGCCAGGTCCCTAGTTCTCGCTTGTAGGCACGCGCGAGGATCGCGCCGGTCGAGTAGCCCACCGCATCGGCCGCCTGCTGCAAGGTCAGCCGGCGTTCGCGCAGCAGCCGCGACGCCAGGTGGATGCGCCAGCGCGCCAGGTACTGCATCGGCGAGAGATTCATCTGGGCCCGGAATCGCGTGGCGAAGGCCGTGCGGCTCATGTGACACAGCGCGGCGAGCGATTCCAGCGTCCATGGGTCCGCGGGCCGGGCGTGGATCGCCTCGAGCGCCGTGAGCAACCTCGCATCGGAAAGATCGGGGCCCGAGGCACCCGCGATGGGCATGCCCGCCTCCGGCCTGCGCAACCAGGCCAGCACCGCGTGCTGCATCAGCGCGCCCAACAGCTCGGTCACGCCCACGCCGTTGCCGCCGGCCCTGCGGTCGGCCATCCAGCGCACCGCATCCGCCATGGCGCGCAGCCAGGGCGCGGCATCCGCGGCGCGCAGGTGCAGCACGGACGGCAGCGATGCCACCAGCGGATGGGCGGCCAGCTCCACCGAGCGGTAGAAGCCGCCGCTCCATACGCTGTGGTCACCGCCCGCGGGCGCGTGCCGATCGGCGCCGGCGGAATGCGTCAGCAGTTCATCGAGGCTCGACGCGGGCAGGCCGGGGTCCGAGAAGACACGGTGCGCATCGCCGCGCGGCAGGAACACGACATCGCCATGCCGCAGGTGCAGCGCCGGCTCCCTGCCGACCTGCAGCCAGCAGTCGCGGCCGCCGACAACGTACAGCGGCGTGCGCCGCAGGCTCTCGACGCGAACGCAGAAGCGGGGACCGAGCTCGACCTGGAAATGCAGGGCCGGCTCGAAGCGCATGCTCTGGACGACGGACTCGGGCGCGGCCTCGGGCACCGGGAAGCGAGGCGCCTGCCTGGCCAGCAAGGCCGCGAGCGCGGCCGAATCCCCATGCCGCCAGCGGTCCGACGACCGCCCGGGCCGGCGCGGCGCGGCATGCGGCGACAACGAGGACGGGGTCTGTCCGCGCCGGCAGGAGAAGGACATCCAGAGCATGAATTCGTGGTGAAAGGGTGGTGGCATGGGCCCGAAGAACCCACCTGCGATTTGTAAGCCCTTCCCCTGCTTCCAGCCCCCTCCCATCCGTGAGTACCGACCCGGTTTTCGGATCGGCCATTCGGACTACGCCTCAGGCGCCGGGGCCGCTGCCGTGCGCGGCGATCGGGATCACCGAGGAGCGCCATGCGCGCCGGGTGGTGCCCACGACGCGGGCCGCGGCCGGCGCGGCGGCGATGCGCTGCAGGTAGGCCTTGAGCTCGGCGGCCTGCTCGTCGTAGCCGCGGATGCGCGGCAGCATCGCGTTGACGCCGCCGGCCGGCAGGCGATCGGGGCTGGCCAGCGCGTCTTCGATCGCGCCCCGGAACGCGTCGGTGTCGCCGATCTCGACCACGCGCCCGTTGACGCCATCCACGATGTCCTCGACGACACCGCCCGCCGCTGTCGCGATCACCCAGATGCCGCGCGCCAGCGCCTCGCGCACCACCAAGCCGAAGCTCTCCTTCCACAGCGAGGGCACCAGCAGCACGTCGATGTCGTCGTAGAACGCGTCCATCTCGGCCTGCTCGAAGGGTGCCACCACGCGCACCTGGCCCGACACGCGCCACTCGGTGGCGGCGACGGACGCCGCCCCGGTGCGCAGGGCGATGTCGGTGATGACCAGTTCGTAGCCGCCCGCGCGCATGCCCTCCAGCACCTGCTGGAGCCAGAAGTAGCCCTTGTGC
>NZ_JBZAYE010000042.1:0-24594 GCF_058244205.1 Variovorax sp. 20P10.2.4 | reverse complement strand
CTGCCCGTGAAGAAGGCTCAGAGCTTCTTCTGCATGAACATCGCGCTGCCGAAGGCCGGGTCGAGCTGGTAGTCGGCGAAGCCTTCGCGCTCGTAGGCCTTGCGCGCGGACACATTGCCCGACAGCACCTCGAGCGTGAGCTTGCAGGCGCCGCGCGCGCGGGCCTCCTGCTCCACCTTTTCGAGCATGCGCTGCGCGAGCCGCTGGCCGCGGTGGCTGGGCGCCACGACCACGTCGTGCACGTTCACCAGCGGGCGGCAGGCAAAGGTCGAGAAGCCTTCCACGCAGTTGATCAGGCCGACCGGCTGCCCGTCGTCGTAGGCGAGCACGCTGAAGGCCTGCGGCCGGGCCGCGAGCGCGGCCGGCAGTTCGGCGCGCACCTGCGCGCTCAAGGGCGTGCCGCCACCGGCCGGATCGCGCGCATAGCCATCGAGCAGCTCGACGAGCGCCGCGGCCTGCGCGGCGTCGCGGTAGTCGGCGAGCACGACCTCGATCGTCACTTCGCGCCTTCCACCGTGGCCACGAGGCGCCTGGCGCTGGCCTCGGCCACCTGCGCATCGCGTGCTTCGACCATCACGCGCAGCAGCGGCTCGGTGCCGCTGGCACGGATCAGCACGCGGCCGGCGTCGCCGAGCTCGGCCTCGATGCGCTTCGTTTCGCTGGCCAGCGCCGCGTTGTCCTTCCAGTTCTGGCCGGGCGAAAGGCGCACGTTGATCAGCGTCTGCGGGAACAGCGTCACGCCTTCGAGCAGCTGGGCCACGTTCTTGCCGCTGCGCACGCAGGCCTGCAGCACCTGCAGCGCGCTCACGATGCCGTCGCCGGTGGTGTGGCAGTCGAGCGCCAGCAGGTGGCCCGAGCCCTCGCCACCCAGCAGCCAGCCGTGCTTCTCGAGCTCCTCGAGCACATAGCGGTCGCCGACCTTGGCGCGCACGAACTCGATGCCCTGCCCGCGCAGCGCCACCTCGACCGCCTTGTTGGTCATCAGCGTGCCGACCACGCCGGCCGGCTTGTTGCCACGCGCAATGCGCTCGGCCACCATCAGGTAGAGCAGCTCGTCGCCGTTGAAAAGGCGGCCGCTGGCGTCCACCAGCTGCAGCCGGTCGGCATCGCCATCGAGCGCGATGCCGTAGTCGGCCTTCTGGGCCGTCACGGCGGCGATCAGGGCTTCGGGGTGCGTGGCGCCGAAGCCGTCGTTGATGTTGAGGCCGTCCGGCGTGCAGCCGATGCTCTGTACCTCGGCGCCCAGTTCGTGGAACACGTCGGGCGCCACCTGGTAGGCCGCGCCATGGGCCGCGTCGACCACCAGCTTCAGGCCGCGCAAGGTGAGGTCGTTGGAGAAGGTGCTCTTGCAGAACTCGATGTAGCGGCCGGCCGCGTCGTTGAGGCGGCGCGCCTTGCCCAGGCCGGCCGACTCGGCCCAGACCGGGTCTTCCTCGAGCGCGGCTTCCACCGCGAGCTCCCATTCGTCGCTGAGCTTGGTGCCCTGCGCGCTGAAGAACTTGATGCCGTTGTCGGGGTAGGCGTTGTGGCTCGCGCTGATCACCACGCCGAGGCTGGCGCGCTGTGCGCGCGTGAGGTAGGCCACGCCCGGGGTCGGCAGCGGGCCGAGCAACACCACGTCGACGCCGGCCGAATTGAAGCCCGATTCGAGCGCCGACTCGAGCATGTAGCCCGAGATGCGGGTGTCCTTGCCGATCAGCACGGTGGGCCGGGCCTCGGTCTTCTTGAGCACGCGCCCCACCGCATGCGCGAGGCGCAGCACGAAGTCGGCGGTGATCGGTGAACGACCGACGGTGCCACGGATGCCATCGGTGCCGAAGTACTTGCGAGTCATGTTCTTGTCTTTGCTTTAGATGTTTGAAGGAATATTTCTGGGGAAACCTGGCCCGGCTGCCGTGGCAATCCGATGGCTATGCGGCGGCCTTCATCGCGCGCCAGACCGCGAGCGCGGCAACCGTGTCGCGCACATCGTGCACGCGCACGATGGCAGCGCCATGATCGACCGCGAGCACGGCGGCCGCCACGCTGGGCACCCCACGCTGCGCGGCCTGCTCGATGCCGGTGACGGCGCCGATCGAGGACTTGCGCGACCAGCCCAGCAGCAGCGGATGGCCCGCGCCGAGCAACTCGCGCTGCCGGGCGAGCAGCGCGAAATTCTGCGCCACGGTCTTGCCGAAGCCGATGCCGGGGTCGAGCGTGATGCGCGCGGGCGCAATGCCGAGGGCACCCAGGGCGTCGAGCTGCGCGCGCCAGAAGTCCAGCACCTGCGGCACGACCTCGCCGTCCATCGGCGCGGCCTGCATGGTCTGCGGATCGCGGTGCATGTGCATCAGGCAGATGCCGCACGAGGGATGCGCGGCGACCGCCTCGCGCGCGCCCGGCTGGCGCAGCGCCCAGATGTCGTTGACGATGTCCGCGCCGAGATCGAGCACCGCGCGCATGACCTCGGGCTTGTAGGTATCGATGGAGACCGGTACGTCGAGCTTCACCGCCTCGCGCACCACCGGCAGCACGCGCGCCAGTTCGGCCTCGAGCGGCACGGCGGGGCTGCCGGGCCGGGTGGATTCGCCGCCGATGTCGAGGATGTCTGCGCCCTCCTCCAGCAGTTGCTCGCAGTGGCGCAGCGCGGCCGCGGTGGAGGCATGGGCGCCACCGTCGGAGAAGGAGTCCGGCGTGACGTTCACGATGCCCATCACGCGCGGCTGCGCGAGGTCGATCGTGAAGCGGGCGGTCTGCCAAGAAGACATGGCGAGGTGCATTGTCATGCGGCCGCGAGGGCCCGCACATGGAAAACGGGGCCTGAGGCCCCGTTGCTGTTTGATGCCAGACGCACTTCTCAGGCGGCGGTCGGCGAAGGTTCCGGATTCACGGCCGGCGTGCCGCCGTTGCCGCCACCGTTGCTGCCCGAGGGGGGCGTGCGCGGCGTCCAGTCCTTGGGCGGGCGCGGCTCCTTGCCGGCCATGATGTCGTCGAGCTGCTCGGAGTCGATGGTTTCCCATTCGAGCAAGGCCTTGGCCATCGCGTGCATCTTGTCGCTGTTCTCTTCGATCAGGCGACGCGCCAGCGCGTACTGGTCGTCGATGATGCGGCGCACTTCGGAGTCGACCTTTTCCATGGTCTGCTCGCTCATGTTCGTGGTCTTGGTGACCGAGCGGCCCAGGAACACTTCGCCTTCGTTCTCGGCATAGACCATCGGGCCGAGCGCATCGCTCATGCCGTACTTCATGACCATGTCGCGCGCCAGGTTGGTGGCACGTTCGAAGTCGTTGCTCGCGCCGGTGGTCATCTGGTGCATGAACACTTCCTCGGCGATGCGGCCGCCGAACAGCATGCTGATCTGGTTCAGCATGTACTCGCGGTCGTAGCTGTAGCGGTCCTGCGCCGGCAGGCTCATGGTCACGCCAAGGGCGCGGCCGCGCGGAATGATGGTGACCTTGTGGACCGGGTCGCACTTGGGCAGCAGCTTGCCGATGAGGGCGTGGCCGGACTCGTGGTAGGCCGTATTGCGGCGCTCTTCCTCGGGCATGACCATGCTCTTGCGCTCGGGGCCCATGAAGATCTTGTCCTTGGCCTTCTCGAAGTCCTGCATCTCGACCACGCGCGCATTGCGGCGGGCGGCCATCAGGGCAGCTTCGTTGCAGAGGTTGGCCAGGTCGGCACCCGACATGCCGGGCGTGCCGCGCGCGATCACGCTCGGGTTCACGTCCTGGCCCAGCGGGACCTTGCGCATGTGCACGCCGAGGATCTGTTCGCGGCCGCGGATGTCGGGCAGCGTGACGTAGACCTGGCGGTCGAAACGGCCCGGACGCAGCAGCGCGGCGTCGAGGATGTCGGGACGGTTGGTCGCGGCCACGACGATCACGCCGAGGTTGGTTTCGAAGCCGTCCATCTCGACCAGCATCTGGTTGAGGGTCTGCTCACGCTCGTCGTTGCCGCCGCCGAGGCCGGCACCGCGCTGGCGGCCCACCGCATCGATTTCGTCGATGAAGATGATGCAGGGCGCGTTCTTCTTGGCGTTCTCGAACATGTCGCGCACGCGGGCGGCGCCCACGCCGACGAACATTTCGACGAAGTCGGAACCCGAGATCGAGAAGAACGGAACCTTGGCTTCGCCGGCGATCGACTTGGCCAGCAGGGTCTTGCCGGTGCCGGGTGGGCCGACCAGCAGCAGGCCGCGCGGAATGCGGCCGCCGAGTTTCTGGAAGCGCTGCGGATCCTTGAGGAAGTCGACGACTTCGCGCACCTCTTCCTTGGCCTCGTCGCAGCCCGCGACGTCGGCGAAGGTGACGGTGTTGTTGTTCTCGTCCATCATGCGCGCCTTGCTCTTGCCGAAGCTGAAGGCACCGCCCTTGCCGCCGCCCTGCATCTGTCGCATGAAGTAGACCCACACGCCGATCAGCAGCAGCATCGGGCCCCAGCTGACCAGCAAGGTCATGAGCAGGGAGCCCTCCTCGCGCGGCTTGACGTCGAACTTGACGTTGTTGGCGATCAGGTCGCCGACCAGGCCGCGGTCGAGGTAGGTGGCCGTGGTGCGGATCTTGCGGTCGTCGTTGGTGATCGCGACGATCTCGCTGCCGCCCTGGCCTTCCTGGATCGTGGCGCTCTTGATGCGGTTGCCGCGAACTTCCTCAAGGAAGTCCGAATAACCGATATTGCCTGCGCCGGCGGCGCCGCGGGTGTCGAACTGCTTGAACACAGTGAACAACACCATCGCGATGACAAGCCAGACGGCAACCTTGGAAAACCACTGATTGTTCAAACGAAGCTCCAGTCGAAAGCGCGTGACGGGAAGATGAAAATACGCGCTTGGGTACGCAGTTGCGCCCCATTTTAGGCTTTTCAAGCTGCGAAAAGCTCGGATTTCCCTAAAGCAGCCATAGCCTGACAAGGGTTTGGGCGGTTTTCGGTATCAACGCGTATCAGACGCCGGTTTTCAGGCCGATTCCGACCATAAAGGTCTCGGACGATCGGTCGCGCGAAGCCTTCGGTTTGAACGGCTTCACGATGCGGAAATGGGCCTTGAAGAGCTTCACGAGCTGGTCGTAGCCGCTGCCGTGGAACAGCTTGGCCACCAGCGCGCCCTCGGGCTTGAGGTGGTGCTGCGAGAAATCGATGGCCAGCTCGATCAGGTGGGCGATCCGCGCCGCGTCGGCCGACTCGATGCCCGAGAGGTTGGGCGCCATGTCCGACACCACCACGTCGGCCTTGCGGCCGCCCAGCGCCTCGGTGAGCTGCGCCAGCACGCTGTCCTCGCGGAAGTCGCCCTGCAGGAAGTTCACGTCCTCGATCGGCTCCATCGGCAGGATGTCGATCGCCACGATGGTGCCCTCGAGCGCCCCCGTGGCGGCCCCGCCCGGCGACATGCGCCGGCGCACGTACTGGCTCCAGGCGCCGGGCGCCGACCCGAGGTCGACCACCAATTGGCCGGGCTTGATGAGGCCCAGCGCCTCGTCGATTTCCTTGAGCTTGTAGGCCGCGCGGGCGCGGTAGCCCTCCTTCGTGGCCAGTTTCACGTAGGGATCGTTGATGTGGTCGTGCAACCACGCCTTGTTGACTTTGTTGGGCTTCGCCTTGGTGCTCATGGATTGGCCTGGGTGCCGGGCCCCGGTTTCTTCGGGGGCCGGCGGCTCGGCTCGTGGAGGTGCTGATCTACGTCCGATAATACGGGGATGCCCGCCATTCAACTTACCCCTGCCGAGCGCAAGGTGCACCGCGCCGAAGCTCACCACCTGGATCCGATCGTCATGGTCGGTGGCGACGGGCTCACCCCTGCCGTGAAGAAAGAGGCCGATGCGGCCCTCAAGGCCCACGGCCTCATCAAGGTGCGCGTCTTCTCCGACGACCGCGCCGCGCGCGAAGCGATGCTGCAGGAGCTGGCCGACGAGCTCGATGCCGCCCCGATCCAGCACATCGGCAAGCTGCTGGTGCTGTGGCGTCCCAAGCCCGAGAAGGAACGCGTCGTCGACGAGGACCGCATGCCCGGCCCGCGCGACGTGAAGATCGTCAAGTACAGCAAGCGCGGCGGCCAGCGCCCCGAGATCAAGACCCTGCGCGTGCTCGGCAACCAGCGGCTCACGCCCGGCGGCACGATCAAGCGCGCCAAGGCCAAGCGCCCGTTGTCGGCCAAGAAGCGCAACCAGGCGGACTGAGCTTGGCGCCAGCACAGGGCGCCACGCGCCATATCCTCTGCATGAAGTGGGGCACCAAGTACGGCCCCGAGTACGTCAACCGCCTCTACGCCATGGTGCGCCGCCACCTGAGCGGCGATTTCCGCTTCGTCTGCCTGACCGACGACGGCCAGGGCGTGCGGCCCGAGGTCAGCTGCCTGCCGATCCCGCCGCTGAACCTGCACCTGGCGCCGGGCCAGCGCGACGGCGCCTGGAAGAAGCTGACGACCTTCGAGGCCGACCTGCATGGCCTGCGCGGCACCGCCCTCTTCCTCGATCTCGACGTGGTGATCGTCGGCAGCCTCGATGCCTTCTTCGAGCACCCCGGCGACTTCCTGATCATCCGCGACTACGACCGCTTCTGGCGGCGCGGCCGCATCACCGGCAACTCCTCGGTCTACCGCTTCGAACTCGGTGCGCATGCCGACGTGCTCGGCTATTTCCGCGATCATCTCGACGAGGTGCAGGCCCAGTACCGCAACGAACAGACCTACCTGTCCGACGTGCTGCACAAGCAGGGCAAGCTGGCCTACTGGCCCGACGGCTGGTGCCCGAGCTTCAAGTACCACGGCATCCCGGCCTGGCCCTCCAACTACTGGAAGGCGCCGTTCGTGCCGCAGGACGCGCGGATCATGGTGTTTCACGGCGAGGTCAACCCGCCCGATGCGCTCGCCGGCCGGCGCAACCGGCGCTTTCGCTACATCCGCCCGGCGCACTGGGTCGCCGAGCACTGGACCGAATAGGTCTTTCCCGGCTTCAGCGCGGCCGCTGGCCGCCGCTCATGCGCCAGAGCAGCACGCTGGTACACAGCCACTGCACCAGGTACATCCCGCTGCCCACCGAGTGCCAGAGCTTGAGGTTGTCGCGCGCCACGATGCGCGGCGCCACGGCGTACTGCTGCAGCAGCGCGAGCAGCATGGCGGCCAGCACCAGGAACAGGGCCGTCAGCACCGGCGGGGTCATGCCGTCGTCGGCTTTGGCGCGGAAATGGATCAGCAGGATGAGCCCGCACAGCAGCGCGATCCAGCTCTGGGCCTCGAACAATTGCGCCGCGAAGTTGCCGGCCACCGAGGGATTGCCGAGCCGCGCGAACAGCATCGGCACGACGAGAAAACCGATGGTCGTGAGGCTGCCCCACCAGAGGGCTGCCAGCATCAGCGCGACACGGTCTTTCATCGCGATGCCGCTCAGAGGTAGCTGACCGCCACGATCTCGTAGCGCTTGAGGCCGCCGGGCGTCTGCACCTCGACGCTGTCGCCCTCTTCCTTGCCGATCAGCGCGCGCGCGATCGGGCTCGACACGTTGATCAGGCCCTGCTTCAGGTCGGCTTCGTCCTCGCCCACGATCTGGTACTTGACCGGATCGCCGCTGTCCTCTTCCTCGAGCTCGACCGTGGAGGCGAACACCACCTTGCCGCCGGCATCGAGCTCGGTCGGGTCGATCACCTGCGCGGCCGAGAGCTTGCCCTCGATCTCGATGATGCGGCCCTCGATGAAGCCCTGGCGGTCCTTGGCGACTTCGTACTCGGCGTTTTCGCTGATGTCGCCCTGGGCGCGTGCCTCGGCGATGGCATTGATGATCGCGGGCCGCTCCACCGTCTTGAGACGGCGCAGTTCGTCGCGCAGCTTCTCCGCGCCGCGCTTGGTGATGGGGATGGTTGTCGCCATATATCGTTCTCCATAAAGCGAAACCGCCGAACGCTGCCGTTCGGCGGTCGATGGGGGAAGGCTCTCAAACGAGAGGTCGTCCGGTCAGCCGGCTCAGGATGGCGAGCGGGCTCGAAGCGGGATTGTATTGCTTCGCCGCGTCCAGGTGCAGGGTCTGTTCGAGCATGTACTGCCCGGCCATCACCGCGTGCGAGGTCTGGTCGGAGAAGCACACCCAGACCGAGCCTGGCGGGAATTCGGCGTTCTCCTGCGGCGAGGTCTTCTGGTAGTCGAGGTCCGACTTCATGCCGTCGTGCAGCTGCAGCATGAGGTGGTCGTATTCGCTGCGGAAGGACTTGGTCACGTGCAGCGCCTGCAGCAGCCTGGCCTGCCAGCGCGCATAGGGCTTGGCGCGCGGCAGGAAGCGGCGCGCGATGTCCTCGAAGGGCTCGCCCACGCGCCACACGCGCGGCGCGCCGTCGGGATTGACGTTGGTGAACACGCGCAGGATGCGCTCGCCGTAGTTGGGCCGCGAGGGAAAGGCGTCGACATGCAGCCGCCGGTCGTCGGCGCGCCACGACTGCACGCGCGTCTCGACCTGCGCCGGGCGGTAGCTGGTGGGCGCGAGCCGCAGCGCGGGCGTGTAGTGCGGCAGCAGCCCATGGATGAGCTGCTGCGCCTGCGCGCGAAAGCGCCCGACCATGCCGGCCGCGAGCCGTTGCACCGCCTCGTCGCCCACGGCGCCCTTGAGCTTGCCGTTGGCGTCGAGGCTGATGTTGCGCACGTCGGGCGACAGCAGCGCGGGCGTGAGCAGCGCGCGTTCCTGCGGCAGCAGCTCGAAGCCCAGCCGCGGAAAGTACAGCACCTTGCCGGCCTCGAGATCCGCGATCCACGCCTCGTTGGGCGTGGCCGCGCTCCAGTCGTTCAGCGCCAGTTCGACGAGCTGCGTTTCCATGGCGAGGCTCAGGCCGTGGCCAACTGCGCGTGCATCTCCTGCACCGAGATCACGTCGAGGTCGTCCATGTAGCGCATGCCTTCGACCGCGGCTTCGGCACCGAAGATCGTGGTGAAGGTGGTCACGCGCGCCAGCAGCGCCGAGGTGCGGATCTGGCGCGAGTCGGTGATCGCGTTGCGGCGTTCCTCGACCGTGTTGATGACCAGCGCGATCTCGTTGTTCTTGATCATGTCCACGATGTGCGGACGGCCTTCGGTCACCTTGTTCACCGTCGCGCATTCGATGCCCGCGGCATTGATGGCCGCGGCCGTGCCCTTGGTCGCGATCAGCACGAAGCCGAGCTGCGACAGGCCGCGCGCGACTTCGACCGCGCGCGTCTTGTCGTTGTTCTTCACCGAGATGAAGACCTTGCCCGACTTCGGCAGGTGCGTGCCGGCGCCGAGCTGCGACTTCACGAAGGCCTCGCCGAAGGTCTTGCCCACGCCCATCACCTCGCCGGTCGACTTCATCTCGGGGCCGAGGATGGTGTCCACGCCCGGGAACTTGACGAACGGGAACACGGCTTCCTTCACGCTGAAGTACGGCGGCGTGACTTCCTTCGTCACGCCCTGCGACGCGAGCGACTGGCCCGCCATGCAGCGGGCCGCCACCTTGGCGAGCTGGATGCCGGTGGCCTTGCTGACGTAGGGCACGGTGCGCGAAGCGCGCGGATTGACTTCGAGCACGTAGATCGCGTCCTTGCCGTCCTTCTGCTGGATCGCGAACTGCACGTTCATCAGGCCGACCACGTTCAGCGCCTTGGCCATCGCGGCGCTCTGGCGCTTGAGCTCGGCCACGGTCTCGGCCGACAGGCTGTAGGGCGGCAGCGAGCAGGCGGAGTCGCCCGAGTGCACGCCGGCCTGTTCGATGTGCTCCATCACGCCGCCGATCAGGGTCTGGCCCTCGGCGTCGCGCAGGCAGTCGACGTCGCATTCGACGGCGTCGTTGAGGAAGCGGTCGAGCAGCACCGGCGAGTCGTTGCTGACCTTGACCGCCTCGCGCATGTAGCGCTCGAGGTCGCGCTGCTCATGCACGATTTCCATCGCGCGGCCGCCGAGCACGTAGCTCGGGCGCACCACCAGCGGATAGCCGAGGGCCGCGGCCTTCTCGAGGGCTTCGGCTTCGGTGCGCGCGGTGGCGTTCGGCGGCTGCAGCAGCTGCAGTTCGTGCAGCAGCTTCTGGAAGCGCTCGCGGTCTTCGGCCGCGTCGATCATGTCGGGCGAGGTGCCGATGATCGGCACGCCATTGGCCTCGAGGTCGAGCGCGAGCTTCAGCGGCGTCTGGCCGCCGTACTGCACGATCACGCCGACCGGCTTTTCCTTGTCGACGATCTCGAGCACGTCCTCGAGCGTGAGCGGCTCGAAGTACAGGCGGTCCGAGGTGTCGTAGTCGGTCGACACGGTCTCGGGATTGCAGTTGACCATGATGGTCTCGTAGCCGTCCTCGCGCATGGCGAGCGCGGCGTGCACGCAGCAGTAGTCGAACTCGATGCCCTGGCCGATGCGGTTCGGACCGCCGCCGAGCACCATGATCTTCTTCTTGTCCGTCGGATCGGCCTCGCACTCGTCCTCGTAGGTCGAGTACATGTAGGCGGTGTTGGTCGCGAACTCGGCCGCGCAGGTGTCGACGCGCTTGTAGACCGGGCGCACGCCCAGGGCGCGGCGCTTCTCGCGGATGGCCGTGTCCGTGGTCTTCAGCTGCTTGGCGAGCCGGCGGTCGGAGAAGCCCTTCTTCTTCAGCGCGAGCAGGGTGTCCTTGTCGATGTCGTCGAGCGACTTGGTTTCCAGCTCGAGCTCGATCTTCACGATCTCCTCGATCTGCACCAGGAACCACGGATCGATCTTGGTCAGCGCGAACACTTCGTCGACGCTCAGGCCCATCGCGAAGGCATCGCCCACGTACCAGATGCGCTCGGGTCCGGGCTCGCCCAGTTCCTTCTCGAGCACTTCGCGATCCTGCGTCTTCTCGTTCAGGCCGTCGACGCCCACCTCGAGGCCGCGCAGGGCCTTCTGGAACGATTCCTGGAAGGTGCGGCCCATGGCCATCACCTCGCCCACCGACTTCATCTGCGTCGTCAGGCGCGAGTCGGCCTGCGGGAATTTCTCGAAGGCGAAACGCGGGATCTTGGTGACCACGTAGTCGATCGAGGGCTCGAACGACGCGGGCGTGGCGCCGCCGGTGATCTCGTTGCGCAGCTCGTCGAGCGTGTAGCCCACCGCCAGCTTGGCCGCGACCTTGGCGATCGGGAAGCCGGTGGCCTTGGAGGCCAGCGCCGAAGAACGCGACACGCGCGGATTCATCTCGATGACGACCATGCGGCCGTCCTTCGGGTTGATGGAGAACTGCACGTTCGAGCCGCCGGTGTCGACGCCGATCTCGCGCAGCACGGCCAGCGAGGCGTTGCGCAGGATCTGGTATTCCTTGTCGGACAGCGTCTGCGCGGGTGCCACGGTGATCGAGTCGCCGGTGTGCACGCCCATCGGGTCGAGGTTCTCGATCGAGCAGACGATGATGCAGTTGTCGGCCTTGTCGCGCACGACTTCCATCTCGTACTCTTTCCAGCCGAGCAGCGATTCCTCGATCAGCAGCTCGTTGGTCGGCGAGGCTTCGATGCCGCGCTTGCAGATGGTCTCGAACTCGTCCGGGTTGTAGGCGATGCCGCCGCCGGTGCCGCCGAGCGTGAAGCTGGGACGGATCACGGTCGGGAAGCCGAGCGTCTTCTGCACGGCCCAGGCTTCGTCCATCGTGTGCGCGATGCCCGAGCGCGCCGACCCGAGACCGATCTTGGTCATCGCGTCCTTGAACTTCAGGCGGTCCTCGGCCTTGTCGATGGCTTCGGGCGTGGCGCCGATCAGCTCGACCGGCTTGCCGGTGGCCGCGCCCTGGTACTTGTCGAGCACGCCGTTGCGCCAGAGGTCGAGCGCGCAGTTCAGCGCGGTCTGGCCGCCCATGGTCGGCAGGATCGCGTCGGGGCGTTCCTTGGCGATGATCTTCTCGACCGTCTGCCAGGTGATCGGCTCGATGTAGGTGACGTCGGCCGTGGCCGGGTCGGTCATGATCGTCGCGGGATTGCTGTTGATCAGGATGACCTTGTAGCCCTCCTCGCGCAGCGCCTTGCACGCCTGCACGCCGGAGTAGTCGAACTCGCAGGCCTGGCCGATGATGATCGGGCCGGCGCCGATGATGAGGATCGATTTGAGGTCTGTGCGCTTAGGCATGCTCTTTCTCCGTCTTTTCCGTATTGTTCTTTTCCATGAGTGCCGTGAAGCGATCGAACAGGTAGCCGATGTCGTGCGGGCCGGGCGAGGCTTCGGGGTGGCCCTGGAAGCAGAACGCCGGCTTGTCGGTGCGGGCGAGGCCCTGCAGCGTGTTGTCGAACAGGCTCACGTGCGTGGGGCGCAGGTTCGCCGGCAGCGACTTCTCGTCGACCGCGAAGCCGTGGTTCTGGCTCGTAATGCTGACGCGGCCGCTGTCGAGGTCCTTGACCGGGTGGTTCGCGCCGTGGTGGCCGAACTTCATCTTGAAGGTCTTCGCGCCCGAGGCCAGCGCCATGATCTGGTGGCCCAGGCAGATGCCGAAGGTCGGGATGCCGGTTTCGATCAATTCCCTGACCGCGGTGATCGCGTAGTCGCAGGGCTCCGGGTCGCCGGGACCGTTGGCCAGGAAGATGCCGTCCGGCTTGAGCTTGAGCACGTCGGCCGCGGGCGTCTGCGCCGGCACCACGGTGATGCGCGCGCCGCGCTGGGCGATCATGCGCAGGATGTTCTTCTTGACGCCGTAGTCGAAGGCCACGACGTGGAAGCGCGGCGTGATCTGCACGCCATAGCCCGGCTTGCCGTTCGAGTTGGCGAGCTTCCACTCGGTCTCGGTCCACTCGTAGGTCTGCTGCACCGACACCACCTTGGCGAGGTCGAGCCCGGCCATGCTCGGCGCGGCCTTGGCGGCGGCGATGGCCTTGTCGATCAGCGCCTGGGTGACCGCTTCCCCTTCGGCCAGTCCCAGGATGCAGCCGTTCTGCGCGCCGTGCGTACGCAGGTGGCGGGTCAGCTTGCGGGTGTCGATGTTGGCGATGGCGACGGTCTTGCCCTCCACCAGGTACTGCGACAGCGTCGCGGTATGGCGGAAGTTGGAGGCGATCTGCGGCAGGTCCCGAATGATGAGGCCCGCGGCATGGATCTTGTCGGCTTCGATGTCCTCGGGATTGACGCCGTAGTTGCCGATGTGCGGATACGTGAGCGTCACGATCTGCTGGCAGTAGCTCGGGTCGGTGAGGATTTCCTGGTAGCCGGTCATCGCGGTGTTGAACACCACTTCACCGACGGTGGAGCCGGTGGCTCCGATCGAGTTGCCTTGAAAGACCGTGCCGTCTGCGAGCGCCAGGATGGCGGGCGGGAAACTTCCCTTGAGAGACAAAAGCACTGGGTTCTCCGGATGGTTACGGTCGCCCGGCATCCAGGGCTTTGAAGCCTTGGGACTGCTGCTTAAGGGGAAGATGGCGTGGAATGCGGCCGGGCGACGCTGATTTGCGAGTAAGCCCCCGATTGTAGCCCGGCGGCCGTCGCCTCTCGTCTCGCGGGGCATGAAGATTCGCTTGCCCGTACACCAGCCATGCGTCAATGGCATGAACCCGGCGGGCAACTGAGAATGTTTCTTATCTTTTCAGGGTGGCCGCGCCGCTGGCATGCAGGCAGATGGCGGCGGCCGCCGCCACGTTGAGCGACTCCTCGCCCCCGGGCTGTGCGATACGGATGTGGCGCGTGGCCAGCGCCTCCAACGCGGCCGACACGCCCTGCCCTTCGTGGCCCAGCAGCCAGGCGCAGGGATGCGGCAGCTTCGCCGCGTGCAGCCAGTCGCCGCGGTGCGAACTGGTGGCGACCAGCGGCACCGCCAGCGCCTCGAGCGCGGCGGCATCGACGCCCTCGATCAGCCGCAGGCCGAAATGGGCGCCCATGCCCGCGCGCAGCACCTTGGGCGACCAGAGCGCCGCCGTGCCCTTGAGCGCGATCACCTGCTGGAAGCCGAAGGCAGCGGCGCTGCGCAACACGGAGCCGACGTTGCCGGCGTCCTGCAGCCGGTCGAGCACCACGGTGGGCGCCTCGGGCAGCACCGCGGGCCGTTCGGGCAGATCGAGCAGGAAGCCCATCGGCGCCGGCGATTCCAGCCCGCTCGCCGCCTTCAGCAGCTCGTCGTCGACGACCACGGTCTTGGCGGCATCGCGCGACCATTCGGCCGGTGCCTGCGGCCAGAACGACAGCGAGAACACGGCCACCGCCGGCGTCACGCCGCGCGCCAGCGCCGCGCGGCACAGATGGTCGCCTTCGAGCCAGATACGGCCCAGCTTGCGGTAGGCGCCCGGATCCTGCGCCAGCTTGCGCAGGTCCTTGAGCAATGGGTTGTCGCGCGAGCTGATGCGGCTCGGGCCGGCGGGCGTGGTCATCGGATCAGGGCGCCGGGCGCAGTTCGATCGCCACGACCTGGGTCTGCACCGACACCGCGGACAGCGGCGATTCGACCTGGGCGACCTGAACCACCGGCACGGCCGGCGCCATGCGCGCCAGCGCGGCCGCCACCGGGCTGAACGAGCGCCGGTGGTGCACGCAGGCGCCGTGCTGCAGCAGGGCCTCGAGATGCTCGGGCGTGCCGTAGCCCTTGTGGCCCGCGAAGCCGTAGTGCGGAAACTCCTGGTGCAGCTGCTCGCAGAGCCGGTCGCGGTGCACCTTGGCCAGGATCGACGCGGCCGAGATCGCCTTCACGCGCGCGTCGCCCTTGACGATGGCCTCGGCCAGCACGTCGAGCTGGGGCAGCCGGTTGCCGTCCACCAGCACCTTGGCCGGCTTCAGGCGCAGGCCCTCGACCGCGCGGCGCATCGCCAGCATGGTCGCCTGCAGGATGTTGTGGGTGTCGATCTCCTCCACGCTGGCCTGCGCGATCGAGCAGCACAGCGCCTGGGCCATGATCTGGTCGTGCAGGCGCTCGCGCTGCAGCGCGGTCAGGGTCTTGGAGTCGGCCAGGCCGCGGATCGGGCGCTGGTCGTCGAGGATCACGGCCGCGGCCACCACCGGCCCGGCCAGCGGACCGCGTCCCGCTTCGTCCACGCCCGCCAGCAGGCCGGGCGCGTCCCAGGCCAGGGGCGCCTGTTCAGCCTTCAAGAACTTTCTGGATCGCATCGGCGCACAGTGTCGGCGTATCGCGCTGCAGTTGCACGTGGAGTTCGGCGAAACGCGCCTCGAGCGCGCGCACCCGCTCGGGCGCGTCGAGCCATTCGAGCGTGGCCTGGGCCAGCGCCTCGGGCGACGCGGCTTCCTGCAGCAATTCGGGCACCACGAAGTCGCGGCACAGGATGTTGGGCAGCCCGACCCAGGGCTGGAGCTGCTTGCGCTGCATCATCCGCCACGAGAGGCTGTTCATGTTGTAGGCGATGACCATCGGCCGCTTGAACAGTGCCGCCTCGAGCGTGGCGGTGCCGCTGGCGATCAGCGTGACGTCGCAGGCCGACAGCGCCGCATGCGACTGGCCGTCGAGCAGCGTCACCGCGTCGCCCAGGCCGCTGGCCTTCAGCAGCGCCTCGACCTCGGTGCGCAGGCCCGGCAGGATCGGCGCCACGAAGCGCAGCGCGGGCCGCGCCTTGCGCATCAGCGCGGCGGCCTCGAAGAAGCGGGCCGCCAGGTAGCGGACCTCGGAGCGCCGGCTGCCCGGCAGCAGCGCCACCACCTGGGCGTCGGGCGCGAGGCCCAGCGAGGCGCGCACCGCCGCGCGGTCGACCGTCATGGGAATCACGTTGGCCAGCGGATGCCCGACGTAGCTCGCCTGCACGCCCTGCGAGGCCAGCAGCTCGGGCTCGAACGGGAAGATGCACAGCACGTGGTCGGCCGCGGCGCGGATCTTCTCGATGCGCTCGGGCCGCCAGGCCCAGATCGACGGGCAGACGAAGTGCACCGTCTTCATGCCGCGGCCACGCAGGCCGGCCTCGAGGTCGAGGTTGAAATCGGGCGCGTCGACGCCGATGAAAAGTTCGGGCCATTCGCGCAGCAGCCGCGCCTTGAGCTGGCGGCGGATGCCCGCGATCTCGGCGTAGTGGCGCAGCACCTCGATGTAGCCGCGTACCGCGAGCTTTTCCTGCGGCCACCAGCTCTCGAAACCGTGCGCCAGCATGCGCGGGCCGCCGATGCCGGCGGTTTGCAGATCGGGCCAGCGCGCCTGAAGGCCGTCGAGCAGCAGACCCGCGAGCAGGTCGCCCGAAGCCTCGCCCGCGACCAGCGCAAAACGGCGCGGTTCGGGCCGCTGTGCGTCCTTCTGCATCGCCCTCACCTCAGCGCGCGATGCCGCGCGTCGAGTTGGCGATGAAGGATTCCATCAACGCGATGTCCTCGGCCGCTTCCGGCATCTCCGCAGCCAGCGCGGCGATGCCCGCGCGCGCCTCGTCGAGCGTCTTGCCTTGGCGGTACAACAGGCGATGCATCTGCTTGACCGCCGCGAGCCGCTGGGCCGAAAACTCGCGCCGACGCAGCCCCACGATGTTGAAGCCGCGAACCGCCAGCGGATTGCCGTCGACCAGCATGAAAGGCGGCACGTCCTGCGACACCGCGCTGGCGAAGCCGACCATCGCGTGGGCACCGATCGAAACGAACTGGTGAATGCCCGTCAACCCGCCGATCGTGACCCAGTCGGCCAGGTGCACATGACCGGCCAGCGTGGTCTGGTTGGCCAGCGTCGTGTGGTTGTCGACATGGCAGTCGTGCGCGATGTGGGTGTAGGCCATGATCCAGTTGTCGTGGCCCACGCGGGTCACTCCACCCGCCCCCGGCACGCCGAGGTTGAAGGTGCAGAACTCGCGGATCAGATTGCGGTCGCCGATGACCAACTCGGTCGGCTCGCCGGCGTATTTCTTGTCCTGCGGGATCGCGCCGAGCGAGGCGAACTGGAAGATCCGGTTGTCGCGGCCGATGGTGGTCCGCCCCTCGATCACGCAGTGCGGGCCGATGGTCGTGCCCGCACCGATACGCACATGCGGACCGATCACGGTATAGGGACCGACCGCGACCGACGGGTCGAGCTCGGCCTTGGGATCGACGATGGCCGTCGGATGAACCTGCGTCATGCGCCGATCGTCAGGCGTTGATCTGGCGCATGGCGCACATCAGCGATGCCTCGCAGGCCAGCTCGCTGCCCACCAGCGCCCGCCCCTTGAACTTCGAGATGCCGGCCTTCATGCGCTCGATCTCGACCTCCAGCGTGAGCTGGTCGCCCGGTTCCACGGGGCGCTTGAAGCGCGCGCCGTCGATCGCGGCGAAGTAGTAGACGGTGTTGTCGTCGGGCACGATGTCGAGCGAACGGAACGACAGCAGCGCCGCGGCCTGCGCCATGGCTTCGAGCATCAGCACGCCGGGCATCACCGGGCGGTGCGGGAAGTGGCCGTTGAAGAACGGCTCGTTCATGGTCACGTTCTTGAGCGCCGTGATGCGCTTGCCCTTCTCCATGTCCAGCACGCGGTCGACCAGCAGAAAAGGATAGCGGTGCGGCAGCAGCTTGAGGATTTGATGGATGTCGAGCGTCGTCGTCATGGTGGTCTGTTCCTGCATCGTCTTCATTGTTGGGAGGGAGCCTTCTCCAGCGCCTTCAGTCGTTCGCGCAGGCTGTGCAACTGCTTGAGCGTTGCAGCGTTCTTTTCCCAGGTCGCATTGTCATCGATGGGGAACATGCCGGTGTACTGGCCGGCCTTGCGGATGGAGCGTGTCACCACCGTGGCGGCGGACACGTGGACGTTGTCGGCCACGCTCAGGTGGCCCAGCACGATGGCGCCGCCGCCGAAGGTGCAGTTGGCACCGATGGTCGCGCTGCCGGCCACGCCGACGCAGCCCGCCATCGCGGTGTTGCGGCCGACGCGCACGTTGTGGCCGATCTGGATCAGGTTGTCGAGCTTCACGCCGTCCTCGAGCACGGTGTCGTCGAGCGCACCGCGGTCGATGCAGGTGTTGGCGCCGATCTCGACGTCGTTGCCGATGCGCACCGCGCCCAGCTGCTCGATCTTGACCCAGCCCTCCTTGCTCGGCGCGAGGCCGAAGCCGTCGGCACCGATGACCACGCCCGGATGCAGCAGGCAGCGCTCGCCGATCGTGCAGTCCTCGCTCACGGTGACGCGCGACTTCAGCACCGTGCCGGCGCCAATGCACGCACCGCGCTCGATCACGCACAGCGCGCCGATACGGGCCGTGGGATCGACCTGCGCCTCGGGATGAACCACGGCCGAGGGATGGATGCGCTCGGCCTCGGGCCGCGCATGGCTCGCCTTCCACAGCTGCGTGAGCCGCGCGAAGTACAGGTAGGGGTCGGGCGTGACGATGCAGGCGCCGCGAGCGGCGGCCGCCTCGCTCATCGCGGGCGACACGATCACGCAGCCGGCCCTGGAGGCCGCGAGTTCCTGCTGGTATTTGGGATGGCTCAGGAAGCTGAGCGCATCGGGCTGTGCATTCTGGAGCGGGGACAAGCGCTCGATGGACAGCGTCGCATCGCCACGAAGCTCGCCCCCGAGGGCGTCAACGATGGCTCCTAGCTGCAGTGCCACGCCGGTACGCGGCGTTACTTGCCGCCCGTGGGCGAGGAAGCGGACGACGGCGTGCTCACCGAGGCGTTGAGCGCCTTGATCACCTTGTCGGTGATGTCGTGCTTCGGGTTGATGTAGATCGCTTCCTGCAGGATCGCGTCGTACTTCTCGGCTTCGGCGACCTGCTTCACCACGCGGTTGGCGCGGTCGTAGACCTGCTGGAGCTCTTCGTTCTTGCGGGCGTTGAGGTCTTCCTGGAACTCGCGGCGGCGGCGCTGGAAGTCGCGGTCCTGCTCGATCAGCGTGCGCTGGCGTGCGTTGCGCTGGCTCTCGGGCAGGGCCGCGGCCTCGCGCTCGAACTTCTCGGACGCGGCCTTCAGGGCATCGCCCTGCGTGGTCAGGTCCTTCTCGCGCTTGAGGAACTCGGCCTCGAGCTTGGCCTGCGCCGCCTTCGCGGGCTGCGCCTCGCGCAGCACGCGGTCGGGATTGACGAAGCCGATACGAAATGTTTCCTGCGCCTGCGCCCACGCGGGCGCCGCGATCCATGTCATCGCGGGAATCAGCAACGCGCCTGCCGCGGCGCGAATCAAATGCGTCATTAGAAAGAGGTTCCGATCTGGAATTGCAGGCGCTGGATTCTATCCTTCGGGATCAGGATGACGCCCGTGTTCGGGTCCTGCACTTCCTTCTGCTGGCGCACCGGCACGGCGTAGGCGATCCGCAGCGGGCCGAGCGGGGAGATCCAGCTGATGCCGAGACCGACCGACGCGCGGATCTTCTTCGAAGCCTTCCACTGCTCGTCGGTGAGGCCGGCCGAGCGCGAGCCGAACACGTTGCCGGCGTCGAAGAAGCCGTACAGGCGCAGCGTGCGGTCGTTGCCGGCGCCGGGGAACGGCGTGCTGAGTTCGGCGTTGAAGATGGCCTTCTTGGTACCGCCGAGCGCGGCGCCTTCGGTCTGGCCGAGCAGGGGCACGTCGCGCGGGCCGAGCGAGTTCTGTTCGAAGCCGCGCACCGAGCCCAGGCCACCGGCGTAGAAGTTCTTGAAGATCGGGTAGACCTTGCCGCCGAGCGCCTTGCCGTAGCCGACTTCGGAGTTGATCGCGAAGGTGTACTGCTTGTTGATCGGGAAGAACTGCTGGTACTGGTAGTTGGTCTTGAAGTACCGCATGTCGCCGCCGATGCCGACCTCGAGGTTGGCACGTTGCAGGCGGCCCTTGGTCGGGACCAGCGCGCTGTCGCGGTCGTCGCGCGCCCAGCCCACGGTCAGCGGGATGCCCCAGACGCTGTCGTTCGAGCAGCCGTCGATCACGTCGAAGTTGAGGCCCGGCACCAGGCTCGGGATCGGACGCGTCGTGCAACCGAAGTAGTTGCGGTAGGAGTTCGGGGTCAGGAACGCGTAGGTGTTCTTGGCGTTGAAGGCATAGCGCTCCACGCCGATGCCGAAGAACACGGTGTCGAGTTCGCTGAACGGCACGCCGAAGCGGATCGAGGCGCCCTGGTTGACCAGCTGGTAGTCGCCGTCGACCGCCGTGTTGTACGGGCGGGTCGTGTTGTGATAGACGCTGATCGTGCGCGAGATGCCGTCCTTGGTGAAGTACGGATCGGTGGTAGTCACCGAGATCGTGCGGTTCGACTTGCTGGTGTTGACCTGCAGGCCCAGGTAGTTGCCCGAGCCGAACACGTTTTCCTGCTGGATTCCGAAGGTCAGCGAGACGCGCTCCGCGCTCGAGTAGCCGGCGCCCAGCTGCAGCGAGCCGGTGGGCTTCTCGGCCACGGTGATCAGCAGGTCGACCTGGTCGGGCGAACCCGGCAGTTCCTGGGTTTCGACGTTCACCTCGGTGAAGTAGCCCAGGCGGTCCACGCGGTCGCGCGACAGCTTGATCTTGTCGCCGTCGTACCAGGAGGCCTCGTACTGGCGGAATTCGCGGCGGATCACTTCGTCGCGCGTGCGGGTGTTGCCACCGACGTTCACGCGGCGCACGTAGACGCGGCGCGAGGGCTCGCCCTGCAGCACCAGCGTCACGCGGTTGTTGGTGCGGTCGATCTCGGGCTTGGCCTGCACGCGTGCGAAGGCGTAGCCGAAGGTGCCGAAGTAGTCGGTGAAGGCCTTGGTGGTCGCCGTGACCTGCTCGCCGTTGTAGGGCTCGCCCGGCTTGATCGTGACCAGGGTCTTGAATTCCTCGTCGCGGCCGAGGAAGTTGCCGTCGAGCTTGACGCCCGCGACGACGAACTTCTCGCCTTCGGTGATGTTGACCGTGACCGTCAGGTCCTGGCGGTCAGGCGAGATCGCGACCTGGGTCGAGTCGACGCGGAACTCGAGGTAGCCGCGCGTGATGTAGTAGCTCTTCAGCGTCTCGAGGTCGGCATTGAGCTTGGCGCGCGAGTACTGGTTCGACTTGGTGTACCAGCTGAGCCAGCCGCCGCTGTCCTGGTCGAACAGGTCGAGCAGCGTGCTCTCGCTGAAGTCCTTGTTGCCGACGATGTGCACTTCGCGGATGCGCGCCGAATCGCCTTCGGTGACCGTGAAGGTCAGGTTCACGCGGTTGCGCTCGATCGGCGTGACGGTGGTCACGACCTGCGCGTTGTAAAGGCTGCGGCTCACGTACTGGCGCTTGAGCTCCTGCTCGGCGCGGTCGGCCAGGGCCTTGTCGTAGGGCCGGCCTTCGGTCAGGCCCACTTCGCGCAGCGCCTTCTGCAGCGCGGCCTTGTCGAATTCCTTGGTGCCGACGAAGTCGACGTCGGCGATGGTCGGGCGTTCCTCGACGATCACCACCAGCACATTGCCGTTGACGTCGATGCGCACGTCCTTGAACAACCCCAGATCGAACAGCGCGCGGATGGCGGCCGAACCGCGGTCGTCGCTGTACGTGTCGCCCACGCGCAGCGGCAGCGACGCGAAGATGGTTCCGGGCTCCACGCGTTGCAGGCCTTCAACGCGGATGTCGCGCACGGTGAAAGGCTCGACGGCCCAGGCTGCCGTGGCCGCGAGCGTGCTGGCCACCAGTGCGGCAACGCTACGCAGGCGAAAGCGACTGAAGTTTTTGTTCATCTGTGAATTGATCCGGCGCGGAAAGGGCCGGCAAGATAGTTAACCAAAGAGCCGCGATGTGTCGTTGAACAAGGCAATCGACATCATGACCAGGAGCAGGGCAACGCCACCGCGCCCAAGCCAGTCCATCCAGACGTCGGAGACGCTTTTACCGGTCAGGCCCTCCCAAAGATAATACATCAGGTGCCCCCCATCGAGGACCGGCAGCGGGAGCAGATTCAGCACGCCCAGGCTCACGCTGATGAGCGCGAGGAACACCAGGTACTGCGTGAAACCGAGGCTGGCGGACTTGCCGGCGTAGTCGGCAATGGTGATCGGGCCGCTGAGATTCTTGATCGAGGCCTGGCCGATGACCATCTTGGCCATCATGCGCACGGTCAGCGCCGAAACCTCCCAGGTGCGGACCACACCGCGCCAGACGCCGTCGACCGGGCCCTGCCGCACGGTCACCATGTCGGGCGGCGCCCCCACGTAGGCGCCGATGCGGCCGACCTTCAGGCCACCCTCGTCGCGCACCTCGGGCGTGACTTCGAGCGTCTGGACACGGCCTTCGCGTTCGATCTGCCAGGGCAGCGCGAGCGCCTTGCCCTCCTTGACCGAGGCGCGGATCGCCTCGCGCAGCTGCTGTCCGTCGACGATGGCGGTGTCGCCGATGGCGCGCACCAGGTCGCCGCGGCGCAGGCCCGAGCGCTCGCCGGCGCCGCCGGCCATCACCTCGCCGATCTCGGGACGGGTCATGGGCGCGAGCACGCCGATCTTGCGGAACATCTGGGCGTCGGCGTCCTTGGCCTCGATGCGGCTCAGCGGCAGCACCAGCGTGCGGGCCGGCTGGCCGCCCTGCCCCGCCACCTCGAGCGTCAGGTCGTGGCCGTCGAGCGCGCCGCGGGTCATGCGCCAGCGCAGGTCCTCGAAGGACTGGACCTCGGTCAGGTCGTCGCCCTCGAAGCCGGCACGGGCGATGTGCTCGCCGCCGCGCAGCCCGGCCTGCTCGGCCAGCGAAGCGGCGACCGGCCGCGCCAGGGTCGCGACCGGCTCCTGCACGCCGATCCAGTTGACGGCCGTGTAGAGCGCCACCGCCATCAGCAGGTTGGCGATCGGACCGGCCGCGACGATGGCCGCGCGCGAACGCAGCGGCTGGGTGTTGAAGGCGCGATGCCGCTCCTCGGGCGCCACCGGGGCCTCGCGCTCGTCGAGCATCTGCACGTAGCCGCCGAAGGGAAACAGGCCGATGGCGAACTCGGTGTCCTGGCCCGGATGCTGGCGCCGCGGCTTCCAGGCGTAGACGGGCTTGCTGACGCGCCAGAGGATGCGGCCGAGCAGCGACGGGCTGTCGGGGCTGCCGAACGGCAGCGTGGCCACGCCGAAGCGCTTGACCTTCACCCCGCAGGCGACCGCGACCCGGTAGTGGCCGTATTCATGGACGGTGATCAGCAGGCCGAGCGCGACGATGAATGCAACGAGGGTGAGCATCCGGAACCTTGCTTCTTGAAATCGGTGACGCGCGAGGCGTCAGGCGGAAAGGCGCAGCGCCGCGGCATTCGCGGCAGCGCGGGCGCTGGCGTCGATGGCCAGCAAATCGGCCAGCGACGCCGGCTTGGAGGGCGCGACCGCCTCCAAAGTTTCCATGTTGACCGCATGAATGCGATCGAAGCGCAGCCGGCGCGCCAGGAAGGCCTCGACCGCGACCTCGTTGGCGGCATTCAGCACGGCCGTGGTGCCGGGCACCGCGCGCAGCGCCTGCCAGGCCAGGTCCAGTCCCGGAAAGAGCGCCGCGTCGGGTGCGGCGAAACTCAGGTCAGCCAGCTGGCGGAAGTCCAGCCGCCCCGCCCCGCTCTCGATGCGCTCTGGCCAGGCCAGGCCGACGGCGATCGGCACCCGCATGTCGGGCGTGCCGAGCTGGGCGAGGATCGATGCGTCGGTGAACTGCACCATCGAATGGACCACGCTCTGCGGATGGATGACCACCTCGATCTGCTCGGGTGCCACGCCGAACAGGTGCCGCGCCTCGATCACCTCGAGGGCCTTGTTCATCATGGTGGCCGAGTCGACCGAGATCTTGCGCCCCATAACCCAGTTGGGATGGGCGCAGGCCTGCTCGGGCGTGACACTGCCAAGGGTGTCGGGCGCGCGGGTGCGGAACGGACCGCCCGAGGCCGTGAGGATGATCTTGTCGATGCGCCGCGCCCAGGTGGCGGGATCCTCGGGCAGCGACTGGAAGATGGCCGAATGCTCGCTGTCGATCGGCAGCAGCGTCGCCCCGCCCTCGCGCACCGTGCGCATGAACAGGTCGCCGCCGACCACCAGCGCCTCCTTGTTGGCCAGCAGCAGGCGCTTGCCGGCGCGCGCGGCCGCCAGGCAGGGGCCCAGGCCCGCGGCGCCGACGATGGCCGCCATGACGGCATCGACCTCGTCGTGCGACGCTATCTCTTCGATAGCACCGGCACCCGACAGGACCCGGGTCGGCAGATTGTTCTGCTGGAGCTTTTCGGCCAGCGCGACCGCATGGGCCTCGCTCGCCATGACCGCGAAGCGCGGCGAGAAGCGCGCGCACTGCGCGAGCATCTCGTCGACCTTGGTGGCGGCCGAGAGCGCGAAGACCTCGAAGCGCTCGGGATGACGCGCGATGACGTCGAGCGTGCTGACGCCGACCGAACCGGTCGAGCCGAGCACCGTCACGCGTTGTCTGGGGGAAGTGTTCACAGAAAAGCCAGCATCATTGCAATGGGGAGCGTGGGCAAGAGGGCATCCACCCGATCGAGCACCCCGCCGTGGCCGGGCAGCAGCCGGCTGCTGTCCTTGGCACCCGCGCTGCGCTTGATCAGCGATTCGACCAGGTCGCCGACCACGCTCATCGCCGCCAGGAAGACCACGCCGAGCAGCAGCAACCACCAGCCGCGCGTCGCCAGCCGGCTGTAGAGGCTGGCCACCGCGGCCTGCGCCGAGGCATCGGCCCAGACCCAGGCCAGCGCCAGCACCACCACGCCCGCCATGCCGCCCCAGACGCCTTCCCAGCTCTTGCCGGGACTGATCGCGGGCGCGAGCTTGCGCCGCGTGAACTTGAGGCCGAAGGCCCGGCCGGCGAAATAGGCGAAGACGTCGGCGACCCAGACCAGCACCAGGATCGAGAGCAGGAAGTTGATCCCGATCAGGCGTGCCTGCACCGCGGCCAGCCAGGCCACCCAGAGCGCCAGCAGCCC
>NZ_JBZAYE010000419.1:0-6642 GCF_058244205.1 Variovorax sp. 20P10.2.4 | reverse complement strand
GTGACCTCGTCCTGGTGCGCCTCGAGCGCCGCGTCGTCGGCGGCAGGCTCGGGCAGCGGCAGCAGGTCGGGCAGGAATTCCTGCGCGAAGTGGCGCAGCACGCGCGCCATGTCGGCCTCGAGCTGCGCCAGCGCATCGCGCCGGCCGAACAGCTCCTGCATCTGCAGCGCGGCGCGCGCGCGCCGCTGCATCGATTCGCGCATCGCCACCAGGTGGCCGTGCTGCCAGTAGAGCAAGGCCAGCGCGCGCTCGGTCGGACCCCAGGCCAGCAGGCCGGCCTCGTCCTGCATCGGCACCAGCGCGGCCAGGAGGCGCAGCGCGTCCTCGTCGTGCACGCCCTTCTGGTAGCCCTCCTGGTAGCGCGGCGCGGCGAAGCGGCGCACCAGTTCCAGCAGCTCGGGATGCAGCGGGTTCTCGGCCAGCAGCGCCAGCAGTTCGGCCCAGCCGCGCTCGGCCCGGCCCTGGAGCAGCGCCTCGAGCAGGCAGCCGGCCAGGTACTCGGCGCGCGACAACGCGGGCGTCTCGGACACCAGCGCCTGGTTCCAGTAGCGCCGCAGCGGCAGCAGGCGCTCGTCATTGACCGGGCTCAGGTAGTCGGTGCCCGTGACCTGGTAGGCCAGGCCCTCGCCATGCGCCACCAGCGTGAGGTCGATCGGCTGCCGGTGCACGGTGAAGGCATGGCGGCCCAGCCGCAGCGTGTCGCCGCCCTCGCTCACCAGCTCGCGCTTGTCGCGCACCGCGCGCAGCGCCTGGTCGCGCGCGGTCTTCAGCCGCGTGTCGAGCTCGTCGGCCGGCACCGCCGAACCGAGCGCGCGCAGGTCGGCGATCAGCGCATGCAGCTTGGCGATCATCGGATCGGCCGCGAAGTAGCTGTGGACCTGGCCCAGTTCGCCGAACTGCGCCACGCGGCGCGCGATGCCGTCGAGGATGCGGCCGGCCGCGTCGATCACGCCCTTGGCGCGCCGCTGGCGTCCCTCGACCAGTGTCTGGCGCCGCGCCGACAGCGCCTCGTAGACCGACTCGCGCTTCTCGGCGATGTCGGCCAGGAAATCCTCCTGCTCGGCGAAGCGGCCCTCGATCTCCTCGAGCTGGGCCAGCAGGCGCGTGAGCGCGTCGTCGCACTTCTCGGGCGTGTCGGCGAACTCGAGCGCGTTCTCCACCGCCTGGCCGAACAGCTTGAACTGGGCGCCGAACTCGGCGCGCGCCTCGTTCGCGCCCAGCGACTTGCGGCGCGAGCGCGCATCGGCGCGCATGCGGTTGATGTCGGCGTAGATCAGCGAGATGCGGTCGAGGATCGAGGTGCGCACCACCGCGTCGCCGCCCGGCAGGCTGCCGAGCTGCTCGGTCAGCAGGTCGAGGCCCGCGGCCTGCTCGTCGAGCGTGGCGAGCAGCTTGCCGAGCGCCGGCGAGGTGCCGAGCTGCGGCAGCTCGAGCGCGAGCTTGTCGAGCGCCTGGCGCTGGCCATCGAAGGCAGTGTCGGCCGCCAGGAACTGCATTGCGCGCTCGCCGATGCGCTGCTGCTCGGTCTCGAGCGCGGCGTCCATCGCGGCGATGCGCGGCAGGTCGGCGTAGCGCAGCTCCTTGAGCATCTGCAGCTGGCCGCGGCGCTCGCGCAGCCGCGCCAGCGCCTTGACGAAGTCGTCGGGGGCGCGCCACAGCGTGCTGGCGATGTCGACCAGCAGCGCATGCTGCTCGGCCTCGGCCTGGGCCAGCGCGCGCGCCGTTTCGCGCCGGATGGTGTCGACCTTCTCGAACTCGGCCAGCGTGCCGCGCGCCACCTCGGCGATGCTGCGCAGCTCGCCCGAGAGGTTGTCGGTCTCGGGCGAGTCGAGCCAGAAGTAGGCATCGCTCACGCGCGTGCACTGGCGGATCAGGTCCTCATAGGCGGCGCGCGTGGGCGCCTGTTCGCGCACCGCGCGCGCGATGCCCATCAGGTCGGACACGCCGCGCACCAGCTCGGCATTGCCGATCTTGCCGAAGAAGCCGGTGGCCGGCGGCTGGGCACCGGCATGCTCCTCGCTCGCGAACGGCGTCTGCCACAGCTGCATCGGGTGCACGCGGGTCGGCTCGTTCTCGTCGCCGTTGAACACCAGGATGCGCCCGTCCGCGAAGCGCGCATAGCCGTTGGCGACGATCGGCGTGGCCAGCGTCTTGTCGATCAGGTTGTAGTTGAACAGCGCGTAGCGCCCGGGCTTGGGGTCGTAGAAGACATAGGCCACGTCCTCGCCGTTGGGCGAGCGCAGCATGCGCTTGAAGCGCAGGCTGCCGACCATGTCGGCCGGCAGGTCGAAGCGCTTGTGCTCGCCCGACTGCAGGTAGTAGCCGCCCGGGAAGATGATGCCGTGGTCCTCGGGCAGCTGCACGCACGAGCCGCCGATGGCGTCGATGCGCTCGACCTGCTGCGTGCGGATGTTGAACACCAGGTAGCGCGTGACCTGCTCGCGGTAGGGCTTCACGCGCAGCAGGATCAGCATGCCGAGCTTGGCCCAGGCGATCTCGGCATCGGTCAGCGACTGGCTGCGATCCTCCACCGGTTCGTTGTAGATGCCCAGCCCGGTCTCGGTGTTGTTCTCGACCTTGATCGTGAGGTCGCCGCCCAGCGTCTCGACGAACACGGTGTCGAGCACGTTCACATGCGGATGCTTGCCGCCCACGTGGTCCTCGCGCGTGGCGACGGTCCATTCGAAGTCGTGGCTGGCCGGCAGCGCGATGTCGCGCTCGCCGCGGTTGTCGATGTAGTGGATGGAGCCGTCGCGCTCGATGGCCCAGCGGAACACGCGCACGTCGTGCAACTGCTGGCCGATCTGGAACGCGGCCAGCAGCTTGTCCTGCGTCACGCGCAGCTGCAGCAGCGTGGCCTGCTTGTAGTAGGCGTAGAGCTCGCGGAAGTCGGAGGCGAAGCGCGCGTCCTCGAGGAAGGTGCCGGCGATCGGCACCGGCTGCAGCTCGTCGGCATCGGGCGCGCCGAGCTGCGCCATGCGGTAGAGGCCGAACACGTCGCCGACGGCGGTTTCCTTGCGCAGGCCGATGAAGACGTTGTAGCCGAACAGCAGCAGGTCGCCGATGCGCACGATGTCGCGCGCCACGGCGTTGTTCTCGGTGCGCGCGCGGGTGCGCAGCACCAGCGACTGCTCGGAGCGGCCGAACTCGGCCAGCCGCTTCTCGTTGAGCGCGCGCGCCTTCTTCAGCAGGCCCTCGCCCTGGGTCTCGAGGCGCTTCTTCAGCAGGTCGTAGCTGCCGCTGCCCGAGACCAGGGCCTCGGTCGCATCGGCCGCGGCACCGGGCGAATGGCCCGGCTCGTTGGTGTCCATGGGTGGGTGCCGTGCGGGTCAGCCCGCGCTCAGTTGCGGAAGGTGGAGATCAGGTTGTGCAGCGCCGATTTCTGGGTCTCGCTGCCCTCGGTGGCGATCTTGTTGACGAGCGCCGCCACGCTGAGGTTCTGGATCTCGCCCGAGGACGAGCCGAGCGCGCCCACGATGTCGCGCAGGTCCTGCACCACGTCGCGGTTGCCCGAGAGCTGGTCCTTGAACGCGACCTGGATCGCGTTGCTCTTGGAGATCACGCCGTCGATGCCCTTGCCCACCGAGAGCGAGCGCACGAAGCTGTCGAAGTAGTCGCCCTGCCCGCCCACGATGTCGATCTTGGCGTTCGACAGCGCGGTGCCCAGCACCTCGGCCTGCTCCTTGGCGATGGCCGTCTGGGCCTCGATGCCCTTGAGGGTCTCGATGTGCGACTTCTCGAGGCGCATGCGGAATTCCTCGTGGTCGCGGGTCTCGGGGCTCATGGACTTCATGGCCTCGAACTTCTCGTGCAGGCCCTTGGCCTCGGCACCGAAGCGCGCCTCGATCACCTGCGCATCGGCCTGGCCCGACTTGAGCGTGGCCTCGGCATCGGCCGTGCGCACGTTGACCTCGGCCAGGCCGAGCTTTTCCTTGCCCGTGGCCTCGGCCTCGAACTTGGCGCGCATTCCCGCGGCCTCGGCCTGCGAGCGCGCCTCGATCACCTGCGCGTCGGCCTGGCCGGCCTTGAGGATCGCGTCGGCGTCGGCGGCGCGCACGTGCACGTCGGCCAGGCCGATCTTCTCCTTGCCCGTGGCCTCGGCCTCGAAGCTCGCGAGCTTGGCCTGGGCGGTGGCGATCTGCACCTTGGCGGCGGCGAGGCCCGGCGCGGCGGAGATCGCTTCCACGCCCTCGGCCTCGCGCTTCTTCGACTCGGCATCGCGCTCGGCCACCTTGAGCTTGGCATCGGCCAGCGTGAGTTCCTCGGCCGCCTTGTGGCGCGCGCGCTTCTCCTGCGTCTCGGCCGCCTTCACGTCGAGCACCATCTTCTCGTCGGCCTGGCCCTCGGCCATGATCACCACCGACTTCTTGGTGCGCTCGGCCTCGGCCACCACGCGCAGCTCCTTGATCGCCTCTTCCTGCTCGGCCACGGTGCGCTCGACCACGATGCGCTCGCGGATCACGTCGGCGATGGCCTTCTTCTGCACTTCGACGGCCTTGTCCTTCTCGATGCGCTGCAGCGTCACTTCCTTCTCGCGGTCGACGATCTCGAGGTCGCGGGCACGCGTGACCTTTTCCTCCTCGATCGCCACCGCGCGCTTGCGGTTGTTCTCGGCCACTTCCTTCTCGCGCTGCACGTTCTCCTGCTGCACGGCCACGGTCTGCTCCGAGAGCAGGCGCGCGCTCTCGGACTTGGTGCGCTCCTCGGCCTGGATCTTCAGCGTCTCGGCTTCCTCGCGGGCACGCACGCTGGCGATCTCGCGGTGCTGGCGCGAGGTGGCGTCGGCCTGCTGGCGCTCGAGCTCGAGCAGCGCCTCCTGCGTCTCGACGTTCTTCTTCTTGATCTGCATTTCCTCGTTGCGGCGCAGCTCGTTGGTGCGCACATGCTCGACCGCCGTCAGCTCGGTGATCTTCTTGATGCCCTGCGCATCGAGGATGTTGTTGGCATCGAGCTCCGACAGCGGCGTCTGCTCGAGGAAGTCGATCGCCGCATCTTCGAGCACGTAGCCCGAGAGGTCGTTGCCGATCTGGCTCACGATCTGGTCGCGGAAGTTGTCGCGCGCCTGGTAGAGGTCGACGAAGTCCATCGACTTGCCCACCGTCTTGAGCGCCTCGGAGAACTTGGCCGAGAACAGCTCCTCGAGCGTCTCGTGGTTCGAGGCGCGCGCGCAGCCGATGCCCTGCGCCACCTTGAGCACGTCGTCGGCCGTCTTGTTGACGCGCACGAAGAACTTCACCTTGATGTCGGCACGGATGTTGTCGCGGCAGATCAGGCCCTCGTTGGCCGAACGGTCGATCTCGATCGTCTTGACCGAGATGTCCATCAGCTCGGCCTTGTGGATGATCGGGTAGACCATGCGGCCGGTGAAGGTGACCTCGGGTTCCGCGCGCAGCGTGTTCACGATCAGCGCGTGGCCCTGTTCGATCTTGCGATAGAACTTGGCGAACATCGCGAACAGGCCGAGGATGACAATGGCCAGCACGGCGACGGCAATGAGGATGGGCTCCATCTTTTTTCTCCAGTACTTGAAGCGGAAAACAGGGGATCGGGCGGGGGCCGCGCTCAGGACGCCAGGTCGTCGTGCGCGGCGATGAGGTAGCGCGCGGCCACCTCGTCGTATTCGAGGATCAGCGCGATCGAGCCGCGCTTCAGGGTGTTGGGCACCGGTGCCCAGACGCGGATGTTGAGGCTCGCGCCGCGGCGCGCCACCTCGGCGCGGCCGTCCTTCTCGTTGACCACGCCGGTGACGACCTTGCAGGTCTGGCCGACCAGTGCCGCGTTGCTCACGGCCGTGTGGCTCACGAACAGGCCGCGCAGCGGACGGATCGCCACCGCCGTGACCGGAATCGCCACCACGGCGCTCGCCACCAGCAGCGCGGTGCCCGCGACCAGCTTGAGCAGCGTGGTCGGGACCAGCGGCAGCAGCCACTCGCCGCCGAGGCACGACACCACCCAGGCCACCAGCACCAGCAGGCTCACAGCGACCGAGAACGGCACGCCGTTGAGGCCCATGGCCACCACGTAGCTCGCGAGGTCGCCGACGTCCTCGGCATCGCCGTCGGCGTGCGCGAGGTCGACGTCGATGCCGTGGTGCTCGATGTCGACCAGGCCCAGCATCGCCAGCACCCAGTAGATCAGCACGACGCCCAGCAGCACCGTGTAGATCGCGGTCGGGTAGCCCGTGACCGCTTCCATGAAATTGCCCATCGATCCTCCCCCGGGCCAGCCGGTGGTCTCTGCGTTGTTGTTATCGCCGCGCCGGCTTGCCGGTGCGGGCGCTCTGCTTCACGCCGTCGGGAGCGCTCTTGGCGGCGCTCTTCGCAGTGCTCTTCATCGCGTTCTTCGTCGCGCTCTTCGCCGCGGCCTTCCCACTGCCCGCGAATGCGATCAGGTCGCGCGTCGCCCGTTCCTTGATGGCGAGCCGGTCGTCGGCCGCCAGTCCGTAGCGCGCCGCCAGGAACTCGTAGTCTGCCGCACCGAGCGACACCGTGAGCCGCGGGCGCTTGGGGCCCGCGGTGGTCGTGAGGCCCAGCACCTGCCGGATCTGGTCGGAGGTCGACACGTGCCGGTCGAACGCCGCCTTGCGCACCGCCTCGAGCACCGCCTCCTCGACGTCGAAGGCCACCTGCACCGCGCGAATGG
>NZ_JBZAYE010000418.1:0-6655 GCF_058244205.1 Variovorax sp. 20P10.2.4 | reverse complement strand
CAGCTCGGTGCCCGAGAGCAGGCTGAAGCCCGCGGCGCCGGCCACGGCGGAGGTGGCGAAGAAGCCGCGGCGGGTGGCCTGGCTCGCGGTCTTGTCGGTGGTCTTGTGCATGGGATGTTCCTCTGGATTGGATGAAGTCGCGTGGCCCCTGTCCCGGGGCCGGAGCGCATTCTTCGAGCGCCATGCCGCCACGCCGCGGATCGCGTATGCCCGTGTATCCGCGCGAAAAATCCACACACTACGTTGCACGCGCGGCCCAATACACGACTGGCGCGCGGGCACACCGCGTCTTCGCTAGAGTGGGCGCACACGGGGCCCACGCCCCCTTTTTCTTTTCTCGACAGGAGCGACGGATGACTTTGGCAATGAGCTGGCAGGCATGGAGCGAACAGGACGGCGTGGGGCTCGCCGCGCTGGTGCGCAGCGGGCAGGTCACGCCGGCCGAGCTCGCGGCCCAGGCCAGCGCCGCCATCGCGCTCACCAACCCCGCGCTGAGCGCGGTGGTCGAGGTCTTCGACGACGTGGTGGCCGATCCGCTGGCCGACGGCATGAACCCGGCGGGCGCGTTCGCGGGCGTGCCCTACCTGATGAAGGACCTGGGCCCGACCATGAAGGGCCGGCTGCAGGAAATGGGCTCGCTGCTGATGAAGGGCCAGCGCGCCGCCGCCGACACCCACCTGACGCAGCAGATCCGCAAGGCCGGGCTCAACATCATCGGGCGCACCACCACGCCCGAGTTCGGCGTCTGCAGCTCGGCCGAGAACCCGGCCGTCTACGTCACGCGCAACCCCTGGAACCTCGACTACACCACCTGCGGCTCCTCGGCCGGCACGGGCGCGGCGGTGGCGGCCGGCGTGCTGCCGCTGTCGCACGCCACCGACGGCGGCGGCTCGATCCGCATTCCCGCGGGCGTGAACGGCAACATCGGCCTCAAGCCCTCGCGCGGCGTGTTCTCGATCGCACCGGCGCTGTCGGACCTCACGGGCCTGGTGTCGATCCAGGGCTGCCACAGCCGCACGGTGCGCGACACCGCGGCCTTCGTCGACCACTGCCGCGGCGGCGCGCCCGGCGAGTTCATGCCCTACTGGAAGGCCGACGAGCCCTACACGCAGCTGATCGAGCGCGACCCGAAGCCGCTGCGCATCGCGATGTCGCACGAGTGGGGCGACTTCCGCGCCACGCCGCACATCGCGACCGAGCTCGAGCGCGTGGGGCGCTTCCTCGAGGGCCTGGGCCACCGCGTCGAATGGGCGCTGCCCGCGGTCGACATCCGTGCCGCCTTCGCGGCCCAGACCACCTGCTACATCAGCAACTTCGCGCAGACCATCGAGGGCTTCCTCGCGCGTTTCGGCCTCGAGCAGCCGCCGGCCGACCTGATCGAGCCGATCAACATCAAGATCTGGGAGGCCGGGCGCGACATCTCCTATGCCGAGCGCTTCAGGATGCAGACGGTGTTCAACACCACCGCGCGCGGCTTCGGTGCCTTCTTCGAGGACTGGGACATCATCCTCACCCCGATCACCGCGCTGCCCACGCCGCGCGTCGGCACCACCGAATACCTCACGCTCAGCGACAACCCCTCGGTGCTCGACTGGTTCGACAACCTCTGGCAGAACTTCGCCTACACGCCGCTGGCCAACCTGTGCGGCATCCCGGGCATCTCGCTGCCGCTGGCCTTCAACGAGCACGGCCTGCCGCTGGGCATGCAGCTGCAGGCGAAGCAGGCCGACGACGGCCTGCTGCTGCAGCTCGGCGCGCAGATCGAGCGCGCGATCGGCGGCCGCTGGAACGATGGCCGCCGGCCCGGCGTGCACGTGACCACGGCGAGCTAGAAAACCTGCTCAGTGCCGGCAGCCCGGCACGCCGCAGGCGCCGTCGTTCCACGACGAGCCGAGGATCATCCCGCAGAAGTTGAGCCGCTTGTACGTGGGGTCCTTGAGCGCCAGCACGTCGGCCTTGACGTTGCCGAAGGTGGTCTCGGGCTTGAAGCGCGTGCCCTTGGCGAAGGCATCGATGATGCCCTCCTTGAAGTCGGCTTCGCGCGGATGCGCGCGCACCACCGCCTCGCGCTGCTCGGTCGGGAAGGCATCGTAGGCCAGACCCAGCACGTCCATCTCGACGCCCGCGGTGACCAGCGCCACCACCGGCTTCTTGTGCTGCGGAATGCCCGGCGTGGTGTGCAGCGCGATCGCATCCCACACCTGCTCGACCTCGGGCTCGGCGATGCCGTGGCGCACGAGGAAATCGCGCGCGGCATTGGCGCCGTCGACCTCGAAGCGCTCGGTCCTGCTGCTGTAGGGCGCCACCAGCCCCATGTCGTGGAACATCGCGCCGATGTAGAGCAGCTCGGCGTCGTAGGCCAGGCCGCGGCGCTCGCCGGTCAGCGCGCCGAACAGGAACACGCGCCGCGAGTGGTTGAACAGCAGCGCGGTCTCGGTGTCGCGCACCAGCTCGGTGGCCTCGCGCGCCATCTGGCTGTCGGGGATGCGGATGCCGGCAATGGATTCGTTCATGGGTTCTCCGGGAATCGGGGTTGGCGAAAGTGCGAACCCAGTGTCCGGCGCGCCGATGCCCCGTGCGCGCGGCCGAGGGGGCAGGGACTGCCAGATCGGGTGCGCTTTCTGCCAAAAGCATGGGGCAGGTCCCGAAGAGGGGCCGCGCTGCGGGCACATCCGACACCCGCCTCACCTTCTCCATCTGTCTATCGAAAGCGATGCCAAGTCATTCGATACCCAACACAGTAACCTCTCAAATAACTTTAAATAGGTTACTTGAAGGCATAATCGGCGGAGCGAAGAGACCGCACAGCGGTCCGGATCGGGAGCACTGGAGCGGGAGTCGAACGAAGGAGCACAAGATGAATGATCGCGGTATGACCGCCGTGCTGGTCCATGGCGCCTGGGCCGACGGATACAGCTGGGCAAGGGTGATTGCGGGCCTGGAGCAGGCGGGCATCGAGGCCGTTGCGGCCCCGCTGCCGCTGACGAGCCTTGCCGACGACGTGGCCGCGCTGAAGCGCAGCCTCGCACGCATCGAAGGGCCGTTGATCCTCGTCGGGCACGCCTATGCGGGCGCGGTGATCGCGCAGATCGCCGAGCAGCGCGTGGCGGGCCTGGTGTACGTGGCGGCACTTGCGCCCGACGAAGGGGAAACGGTGCTGGAGGTCTTCGGACGCGCCGAGCCGCACGAGAAAGCGCCACGGCTGGCGCCCGACGGCGACGGATGGATCTGGCTTCCGGATGAAGCCTTTGCCGACGCATTCGCACAGAACGCCTCGCGGGAAGACCAACGCGTATTGGCGGCCGTGCAGCGGCCGATCTCCGTGTCATGCATCACGGTGCCCGTCGGGCCGCCGCTGTGGAAGACCCGACCCGCGTGGTACCTGGTGGCGCAGGACGATCGGATGATCGCGGCCTCGACACAGCGCTTCATGGCGCAGCGGATGCAGGCGGTCGAACGCTCGATCTCGGCCGATCACGCGCCGAGCGTTTCGGCGCCGGGCGAGGTCATCGGATTCATCGCCGACGCGGCCCGCGCGTTCGGCAGCGAAGCGGCGCGCCACTGAGCGCGTGGACCGGCGCGGCGGGCATGCCGCCGCGGCCCGATGTCCGCGGTGGTCGGCCGCACCGGCTCAGGGATATCGGGCTGCCCCGATCAGATCGACTTGATCTCGCCGCCGTCCATGCGCAGCACCGTGCCGGTCATCCAGCGGGCTGCCGGCGACACGGCGAAGGCGATCAGATCCGCAATCTCCTCCGGCTCGCCGAAACGCGCGATGCCCGAACTCGCGAGGACCGCGGCCTTGGCGGCGTCCAGGTCGAGATGGCGCGCGCTCGCGAGCTTCTCGATCATTCCCATGCGCCGGCCCGTCATGACCGCGCCCGGCGAAACGCTGTTCACTTGAACGCCATCGGCAATGCCACGATCGGCGAAAGCCTTTGCCAGCGCCTCGATCGCCGCGTTGATCGCGCCCACGGCGGCAGACGCCGCCTTCGGCGCTTCCGCGGCAGTGCCCGAGATGAAGACGACGGCGCCTTTCGACGACTTCAGCGCCTCCCACGCGCGCAAGGTGAGCCTGCGGGCGCCATGGAATTTCAGTGCCAGGCCGCTGTCCCATTGCGCGTCGGTCATCTCGAACAGGTCCAGTCCCGGGACCGCGCCGGCCACGTTCACCAGCGCATCGATTCTTCCGAACTGCGAGAGGGTTCGCGCCACGACCGTCTCGGCGGCCTGGGGATCGCCAAGATCGCCCTCGACGACGAGCGCCTGCGCGCCCAGTTCGCGCACCTGCGCCGCCACCTGCTCCAGTTGTTCCCCGCTGCGCGCGGCGAGCACGACGCACGAGAAGTTCCTGGCGAGCCGCAGGGCCGTGGCCTCGCCGATCCCCGAGCTCGCGCCCGTCACTATCACGACTGATTCCGACATTGGATGATTCCGGTTGTTGATAAAACTTCGACCTGGGTGCCGTCGCAGCGAGGCCGCCCGACGGCCTCGAATCAGACGGCCTTGACCTCGCCGCCGTCCATGCGGACGGCCGTGCCGGTCAGCCAGCGCGCCGCCGGCGACACGAGGAAGGCCATCAGCTCGGCGATCTCCCGCGGCTCTCCGTAGCGGGCGATCCCAGCCTCCTTCGGGAAGCTCTCGAACGCCTCGTCGACGCTCATGCCGTGCGCTGGCGCCCAGTGCGCGAGGTACGAACGACGGCGCTCGGTCATGACGGGCCCGGGCAGCACGCTGTTGACGCGCACGCCATCGCGGATCCCGAGGTCGGCGAATGCCTTGGCCAGCGCGACGATCGCGGCGTTCACCGTTCCCACGGCCGCATAGGAAGCCTTCGGGAACAGCGCCGAATTCCCGGAGGTCATGACCACGGCCCCGTTCGTCGCGCAAAGATGTTTCCACGCGTGCACCGTCAGCCTGCGCGCGCCGTGCAGCTTCAGGCCGAGGCCCGCGTCCCATTGCGCATCGGTCATCTCCAGCAGGTCCACCTGCGGCACCGCACCCGCGATGTTGACCACCGCATCGATCCGGCCGAACTCGCCGATCGTGCGCTCGACGACTTCGGCGGCAGCGGACGGCTCGCCCAGGTCCGAGACGATGACCAGGCTGGACGCCCCCGCGGCCTCGATCCGTTGTGCCGTCTCCTGCAACTTCTCTTCGCTCCGGGCGACGAGCACCAGCCGGCCGAAATCACTGGCCAGGCGGATGGCGGTCTCGCGCCCAATCCCCTGGCTGGCGCCCGACACGATGGCCACTGTGTTCTTCATGCGTTCCTCGCGTTCCTTGGATGGCTCCCTCCTCGCTTTGGGAGCTCCCGCGCCGGCCCGGCGCTCGATGGCCAACCACCGCTCGAAACCCGATGCCTGTCGTCTGTTCGGCGCCGAGATTAGTGTCTTCTTAATAACCTGTCAAACTATATTGGCTAGGTTATTTAAAATCCACTCTGCGCGCTGCCCGCGGTGCCGTGCCGGAACCGCGGCGGGGGAAAATGCCAGGAACTTCGCTGTACCGGCATCCACCGATGTGCGCATTGCGACTGCAAGGAGCTCCGATCCCATGACCCATCGATACCCAATGAAATGCTCGATCCCGTGCGCCCACGCGCAACCGCGCCGAGGACTTCGCTGCCCGCGACCAGGAGATCGCGAATGAGCGAGGTCCGGCCCCCGCCGATGTTCCTGGCGGATTCACCCGCACTCGACTTCCTGAATTCGGTGGCCGTCCCGACCGACACGCAGGTGGAGTGGCTCGGCTCGGGCGAGGACCTGTTGAACTGGCTTCGAGAGGCCGGCATGGTCGATCCGCAAGTACTGCGAGAGCTGGGCGAGGCGGCCGGCCCGGGCGAGCTGGATGCGGTGGCCGCGCAGGCGCGCGCATTGCGCGAGTGGTTCAGGGCCTTCGTCCGGCAGCACCAGGGCGCGCGGCTCACGCGCAAATCCTTCAAGGAGCTGGAAGCGCTGAACCGGCTGCTGGCGCGCGACGAGGCGTTCGAGCAGATCGAGATCGGCGACAAGGCGTCGGCCTCCGGGGACGAGCCCTCCGAGCTGGTATGGGTGCGCCGCCGCCGCTGGCGTTCCGCCGATTCGCTGCTGCTGCCGATCGCCCAATCCATGGCCGAGCTCTTGGCGACAGCCGACCTCACCCACGTGAAGGCATGCGAGGGTCCGGCCTGCACGTTGATGTTTCTCGACACGACGCGTGGACGCATTCGCCGCTGGTGCAGCATGGCCGTCTGCGGCAATCGCGCCAAGCAGGCGGCGCATCGTTCGAAGCTGAGTTCGGAAAAGCGCTAGCGGCCTGCCCCGGTCATTCTTCCCTGCCAGCGCGCATCGACGTCCACCACCAGGCCCAAAAAACGCAAGCCCGCTTGCGTTCTTGCAAACTGACAGAAGGGCCTCGCGAACCTAATCTCCGTCCGCCACTTCAGCCCCTGCGACGCAGGGACCAGGCGATTCAGCCACATCCACAGGACGGAGACCCCCATGAGCCAGTCAACGCTCGAGACCATTCGACAGATCTTCGTGTTCGAGAGGAACACGCTCGCCGAGGGCGGCCGCGCCGCCGCCGCGCCTTCGCGCCACGTGGTCGCCGCCGCGATCTTCAAGAACCCCTGCGCGGGCCGCGGCGCCGCGACCGACGCCGAGCTGGCCGACCT
>NZ_JBZAYE010000417.1:0-6665 GCF_058244205.1 Variovorax sp. 20P10.2.4 | reverse complement strand
GCCGGGCTGGTGTCGGCCACGCGGCCGTGGTGCACGGCCTTGCCGCGCCGCAGCACCGTCACGCCGTCGGCATAGGCCATGACCTCGCGGAACTTGTGCGTGATGATCAGCACCGTGCACAGCCCGCTGCGCGCGAACTCGCGCACATGGCCCAGCACTTCGTCGGCCTCCTGCGGCGTGAGCACCGAGGTGGGCTCGTCGAGGATCAGCAGGCGCGGCTTCAGGTAGAGCTGCTTGAGCAGCTCGAGCTTCTGCTTCTCGCCCGCGGCCAGTTCGGACGGCCGCGCATCGAGGTCGAGGCGGAACGGCGTGGTGGCGAGGAAGGCCTCGAGCTCGGCGCGCTTGGCTTTCCAGTCGATCACCACTGGCGTGCGGCCGCCGGCCAGCAGCAGGTTCTCGGCCACGGTCATGCCCGGCGCCAGGGTGAAGTGCTGGTAGACCATGCCGATGCCGAGCGCGCGCGCGACGATGGGGTTGGCGATGTCCTGCTCGCGGCCGTCGATCAGGATGCTGCCCTCCTCCGCGCGCTGGAAGCCGGCCACGCACTTGACCAGCGTGCTCTTGCCCGCGCCGTTCTCGCCGAGCAGCGCATGCACGCTGCCGGATTCCACGCGCAGGGTCACGCTGTCCATCGCGGTGAAGGCGCCGAAGCGCTTGGTGAGGCGGTAGGTGTCGAGCGCGAGCGCGCCGGTGCCTGGGGGGAGGCCGCCGATGGCGTGGGTGCTCATGTTTGTGCTCCGAGGTTTCGTTCGGGGCGCGTGCACAGGGCGCCGGGTACTCCCCTCCGCGAATGTCCCCCGCCTTCGGCTCCTCCTTGATTTCGCTGCGGGGAGTACCCGACGCCCTGTGCACGAGAGGCGCAGCGGTGGTGCGGCCGGCACGACCGCAGCGCCCCTCGATCACGTCGCTGGGGTGCCTTGCGCAGCGAAATCAAGGAGGAGGCCGAAGGCCGGGGGACATTCGCGGAGCAAGGCACCCCAGTGGCGTGATCGCGCCCCGGCCTTCCACAGAGAAGATCCGCGCTCATACCGCCGCCAGCAAAGCCTGCGACGAAGCATGCGCCCCGAACACCCCACCCTGCATCGTGATCATCTTGAGCGCCGCGAGATGGTTGCCGTGGTCGGTCGCCGCCGTGCAGTCCGACAGCAACAGGCATTCGAAACCGCGGTCGTTGGCGTCGCGCATGGTGGTGTGCACGCAGACGTCGGTGGTGATGCCCGCGAGGATCAGGTTCTCGATGCCGCGCGTGCGCAGGATCAGCTCGAGGTCGGTGGCATAGAACGAGCCCTTGCCGGGCTTGTCGATCACGGTCTCGCCGGGCAGCGGCGCGAGCTCGGGAATGATCTCCCAGCCCGGTTCGCCGCGCACCAGGATGCGCCCGCAGGGACCGTCGTCGCCGATGCCCACGCCGTTGGCGCCGATCTGGCGCGAGCGCCAGCGCTTGTTGGCCGGCAGGTCGGCGAGATCGGGCCGGTGGCCCTCGCGCGTGTGGATCACGTGATAGCCCAGCGGCCGCAGCGCCGCGAGCGTGCGCGCGATCGGCTGGATCGGCGCCTGTACCAGCGACAGGTCGTAGCCCATCACGTCGACATAGCCGCCCTTGCCGCAGAAGTCGGTCTGCATGTCGATCACGATCAGCGCCGTGTTGTCGGGCCGAAGCTGGCCGTTGTAGGGCCAGGCATAGGGTTCGGCCGCGACGTGACGCTGCAAGGCGGCGGTATCGGTGGTGCTCATTGCTCGGGTCCTGCGTAGCTGCGTTCGGGCGGCGCGAAGCCGCAAGGCGTGCCGTCGGTCACCTTGACCTCGGCGCTCCAGGGCAGGCGGTAGGTGCCCGCGGCCATGTCGCGCATGTAGGTGTAGGGACAGTCCTGCGCCCCGCCCTTCACCGCCACGTAGCCGCGGTGGTAGAGCTGGTAGATGTTGTTCTCCACGCCCCAGCCGGTGCGCGCCTCGCGCAGCAGGTCGGGCCGCAGCTCGGCCGTGACGATCTCGTCGACACGGCCGCCGCCCTCGACCAGCACCGTGCCGTCGAAGTTGCAGAACATGCCCTCGCCCATCGAGTCGAAGCTGCCGTCGCTGCCGCTCAGGCACACGCTGGCCGTGTACGCGAGGTTGCAGAAGGCGTTGGCCTGGTTGGTGATCTTCCAGGCATGGCGGATCGGCGCGGTGTAGCCGGCCGTGCGCAGGATGATCTCGGCGCCCTTGTACGCGGCCTCGCGCGCCATCTCGGGGAACATGCCGTCGTGGCAGATGATCAGCGCGAGCTTGCTGCCGTTGGGGCCGTCGCACACCGGCACGCCGAGGTTGCCGGGCTCCCAGGGCTCGACCGGCACCCACGGATGCAGCTTGCGGTAGTAGAGCCGGATCTCGCCCTGGTCGTCGATGATCAACCCGCTGTTGTAGGGGTTGCCGCGCGGGTTGGCTTCCATGATCGAGAAGCAGCCCCAGATGCGGTGCTCGATGCAGGCCCGCTTGAAGGCCGCGACCTCGGGGCCGTCGAGCGTGCACATGATCTCGGGGTTGGTGTCCATCGAGAGGCCGTGCAGCGCGTACTCGGGGAACACCACCAGGTCCATGGTCGACTGGTTGCGGCGCGCCTTGCCCACCAGCTCGCAGATGCGCGCGGTCTGGGCCGCGAGCTCGGCGCGCGTCTTCACGTTCGGCAGCTGCAGCTGCACCAGGCCGACGACGACGCCGTTGGCCGATTTGTTGAGTCCGCCGAGGCCGCTCATGGGCGATGTCCTTGTGTGATGGGTTCAGGGGTCATGTCGAAGCTCAGTTCCTGGTGGCCGACAGCTCGCCGGGGCTGCCCGCGGCCGCGCTGCCGGGACGGCAGGTCAGCACCAGGATCGCCAGCGTGAGCACGTAGGGCACGGTGTTGAAGAGGTGGTAGCCCCAGCCGATGCCGATCGACTGCAGCGCGGGACCGATGGCGCCGGCGCCGCCGAAGAGGAAGGCCGCGCCCACGCAGCGCAGCGGGCTCCAGCGCGCGAAGATCACCAGCGCCACCGCGATCAGGCCCTGGCCGCTCGAGATGCCCTCGTTCCAGCTGCCCGGATAGAACAGCGTGAGCGAGGCGCCGCCGAGCCCCGCGATGAAGCCGCCCGCGGTGGTGGCCGCGATGCGCAGGCCCGACACCGAATAGCCGAGCGCGCGCGTGGCCTGCGCCGAATCGCCGGCCATGCGCACCAAAAGGCCGATGCGCGTGCGCGCGAAGCCCCACCACAGCAGCAGCGCGAGCGCCAGGCCCACCGGCACCAGCGCGTTGAGCTGCAGCGCCGAGCGCACCACCGGGTTGTCGCTCCAGAAGCCCAGCGGGATCGCGGGAATCTGCGGCGCCTGCGGCTGGATCAGCGGCTTGCCGAGGTAGAACGCCAGGCCGGTGCCCAGCAGCATCAGCGCGATGCCGGTGGCCACGTCGTTGACGCGGTCGAGCGAACACAAGAGGCCGTGCAGCAGCGCGAGCGCCGCGCCCGCCGTGGCGCCGATCAGCACGCCGAGCCAGGCCGAGTCGGTGAGGTAGGCGCCGCCGAAGGCCGCCATGGCCGACAGCACCAGCACGCCCTCGAGGCCGAGGTTGATGCGGCCCGACTTCTCGGTGAGGCATTCGCCCAGGCTCACGAACAGGAAGGGCGCGCCCACGCGCAGCGCGCCGCCGACGATGCCGGCCACGAGCGCGATCCACTGGTCTGCGGTCATACTGCAGCGCTCCTGTCGTACTGCTTGGCTTCGGGCAGCATGCGGTCGCCGAACTTCTTCCAGTTGACCGTGCGCAGCCCCTCGCTCGCGAGGATCAGCACGAAGGCGATGCCCTGCAGCACCAGAACCGAGGCATCGGGCAGGCCGACGCGCCGCTGCAGCAGGCTGCCCGCCGCGCCGAAGCCGCCGAACAGGATCGCCACCGGCACGATGGCCGCGGGGTTGTGGCGCGCGATGAAGGAAACGAGGATGCCCGCGTAGCCGTAGCCCGCGATCAGCGAGGCGTTGGCGTTGGTGTGCACCGCCGCCACCTCGATCGCGCCGGCCACGCCCGCGCAGGCGCCGCCGAGGCCGCAGGCGCCGAGGATCAGCCGCGTGGCCGGCAGTCCCACGAGCTGCGCGGTGCGCGGGTTGCCGCCCACCACGCGCACCGAGAAGCCCGAAGGCGTGGCGCGCAGCCAGGCCGCGAGGCCCAGGCAGGCGACGATGCCGACCACCAGGCCCCAGTGCACGTCGGAACCGCCGATGCCGCCGATCAAGAGGCCGTCGGGCAAGGTGTGGGTCGAGGGCTTGTTGAGGCTCGCGGGATCGCGCAGCGGCCCTTCGACCAGGTGCTTGAAGATGCCGATCGCGATGTAGGCCAGCAGCAGGCTGCTGATGGTCTCGTTGATGCCGCGGTACTGGCGTAGCCAGCCCGCGAGCATGATCCACAGCGCGCCGACCGCCGCGCCCGCGATGCACAGGAGCGTGATGCCGGCCACGCCCGAGGGCAGAGGCAGTGCATGCGCGAGCGCCGCGCAGGCCAGGCCGCCGAACACCAGCGCGCCCTCGCCGCCGATCACGATCAGCCCGGCGCGCGCGGGCAGCGCCACGCACAGGGCCGTGAGCATCAGCGGCGCCGCGCGTTGCAGCGTGTTCTGCCACGAGAACCAGTCGCCGAAGGCGCCCTTGAACAGCGTGGTCCAGACCTCCACCGGATCGACGCCCGCGAAGGCGACGACCAGACCGAAGACCAGCAGCGCCGCCGCGATGGCGAAGACCGGGAGGGCGAATTCCTTGAGCGCGTTGCGCATGGCGATGCGATGGACGGCGCTGCGCTCAAACGGAGCCGAGCACGCCCTCGACCAGGTAGTTCATCTTCTCGAGCTCGAGGTCTGTCTGCTTGAGCACCTTGCCCGCGGGCACCACCACCGCGCCCTTGTTGTCCTTGATGCCGTCCTTGAAGATGTCGAAGCTGCCCGCGATCATCTTGGCCTTGATGTCGTCGGCCTGCTTCTTCGCGGCGTCCGGCACCATGGGGCCATAGGCCGACATCTTCACGTAGCCTTCCTTCAGGCCGCCGCGCAGGAAGTTGGGATGCGGCTTGCCGGTCTGCGCGGCCTCGATCGCGGTCTTGTAGGCGGTGAGCCAGTTCCACTCGGCGCCCGTGAGGTAGGCGTTCGGCGCGAGCTTGGCCTGGCTCGCGTGGTAGCCGCAGACCATCTTGCCGCGCTTGGCGGCCGTCTCGACCACCACCTTGGGGCCGTCCACGTGCATGGTGAACACGTCGCAGCCCTGGTCGGCCAGGCTGTTGGTGGCCTCGGCCTCCTTCACGGCCATCGACCAGTCGCCCGTGAAGATCACGCTGCAGGTGATGTTCGGCTTGACCGAACGCGCACCGAGCGTGAAGGCGTTGATGTTGCGCAGCACCTGCGGGATCGGCTTGGCCGCGACGAAGGCGATCTTGTTGCTCTTCGTCATGTGGGCGGCGATCACGCCGTTGAGGAACTGGCACTCGTCGATGTAGCCGAAGAAGCTGCCGACGTTCTTCGGATGCTTGCCCTCGGTCCAGAGGCCGCCGCAGTGCGAGAAGCGCACGTCGGGGTTCTTGGGCGCCACGGCCAGGATGTGCGGATCGAAGTAGCCGAAGGAGGTCGGGAACAGCAGCTTGGCGCCGTCCTGCGCGATCATGCCCGACATGGTCTTCTGCACGGCCGCGGTCTCGGGCACGTTCTCCTCCTCCACCAGCTTGATGCCGGGCAGCTTCCTGATCTCGGCCGCGGCCTGCGCGTGCGCCTGGTTGTAGCCGTAGTCGTCGCGCGCGCCGACGTAGATCACGCCAACGGTGAGCGGCTTGGCCTGCGCGCGAGCGAAGGGGCTCAGCGCACCGAGGGTGCCGGCCGCGCCGAGGGCGGCCAGGGTCTTGAGGGAATCGCGGCGATTGGGTTGGCTCGTCATGCTGTGCTTTCGGGAGGGTGGAGGTGGGGGTGCAAGAAATGGGCCCTGCGTCGGAACGTGTTCTCAGGCGCCGAGCAGGCTCACGTGCGCGGCGACCACGCGCCAGCCCTGGTCCGTGCGCATCCAGGTCTGGCTCTGGCGGCCGGTGCGTTCGCTGCCTTGGCGGCGGAACTCGCAGTTGGCGGTCGCGAAGTCGCGGCCGTAGGTGGTGATGACGACGCGCAGCAGCTTGCGCGCGAGCCCCTGCGCGGGGCGCGAAGCGCGGAAGGCCTGGATCGCTTCGTAGCCGTAGAGGTTCTCGGTCGCGCCGTAGCGCAGCGTGGTCGGGCTGGCCCAGAACAGCTCGTCGAGCACCTCGACCTCGTTGTTCACCAGCGCGTGCTCGTAGCGCGCGAACACGGCCTCGACTTCGGCGAGCACGTCGGGCAGGTTGATCTCGGGAGTGGTCATGAAGCGGGGTGTCCGTCGGTCGTCAAAGGGTGGCCACGGGCGCACGCGCCACGCCCGCGTCCTCGAGCGCCGCGGCCACGCGCAGCGCGAGGTCTTCGCGCCAGGGCGCGGCGATCACCTGCACGCCGATCGGCAGCCGCGCATGCGCGCCCCACACCGGCACGCTGCACACCGGCAGGCCGATGCACGAGATCGGCTGCGTCAGCAGCCCCATGTTGGGCCGCACCGGCAGGCTCTGGCCGTTGATCTCGAAGCGCTCGGCGCCCACCGGCGTGGCGGCGCTCGGCGTGGCGGGCGCG